>JAIYDS010000197.1 GCA_027487385.1 Acetobacteraceae bacterium
GTGAGGGGGCAAAGCCCCCTCACCCCTTCGTCGCGCCAGCGGTGAGGCCGGCGATGTAGTAGTCCATGAGGAAGGCATAGACGATCACCGGCGGCAGCGCGGCCAGCAGCGCGCCCGCCATGAGCTGCCCCCAGGCGAAGGTATCGCCGCGGATCAGCTGGCTCACCACGCCGATGGTCAGCGGCATCTCATCGGGACGGGTGATGAAGGCCGTCGGATAGACGAAGGCCGCCCAGCTCACGGTGAAGGCGAAGATCGTCGCGGCGATGATGCCGGGCAGCGCCACGGGGATGAAGATCTTCAGCAACATCTGCGGCCAGGAGGCGCCGTCGATCAGCGCCGCCTCATCCAGCTCCTTCGGAATGGAGGCGAAGTAGCCGATCATGATCCATGTGCAGAAGGGCACCGTCAGCGTCGGATAGACCAGGACCAGCCCCCAGGTGGAGTTCAGCAGGCCCAGCGAACCCACGATCTGGTAGAGCGGGATGAAGAGCAGCGTGTCCGGCACGAGGTAGGTGAGGAAGACGCCGGTCGCCAGCATCTGGCTGCCCCAGAAGCGCATCCGCGCCAGGGCGAAGGCGGCGAGGATGGAGATGATCATGGTGATGGCGACGACCAGCACGGTGATCTTCACGCTGTTGTACATGAAGCCGCGGAACATCGGATTGCTGACGATGGCCCAGTAGTTCTCCAGCGTCGGGTCCCGCACGATCCAGGGATTGGCGCCGAGATCGGCCACCTCCGCGCTGGTCTTCAGGCTGGTCAGCAGCATGTAGAAGGGCGGCGCCAGCATGATGATGGCGGCGAAGATGAGCGAGGCATAGGCGCTCCAGAGCGCCCAGCGCCGCTCGGCGCGGAGGCTGCCGGCCTTGTGGTAGATGCCGGGCATCTCCCGGCCCGTTGCGGCGGACATCACGCCTCCTCCTTGTTGCGCTGGTTGATGCCACGCAGCACGAAATACGCGATGATGGCGAGCAGCGGGAACATGAACAGGCTGACGGCGGCGCCGCGCGGGATGTTCCCGGACAGCACGCCCACCTGGAAGGCATAGCTCGCGAACACGTGCGTCAGGTCACGGGGGCCGCCATTGGTCAGCACGCGGACGATGTCGTAATTCGCGAAGGTGACGATCAGGCTGAACAGCACGGTGATGGAGATGATGTTGCGCATCATCGGCAGCGTGACGTAGCGCAGCCGCTGCCAACTGGTGGCACCGTCGATCGCCGCCGCCTCATAGAGCTGCTCCGGCACGGATTTCAGCGCGGCCAGATACATGATCATGAAGAAGGGCGCGCCGTACCACACATTCACGATGATGACGGAGATGCGCGCCCACCAGGGCTCGCCCAGCCAGGGAACGGAGGGCACGCCAAACACGTTGAGCAGGAAGTTGATCGAGGAGTAGGAGGGCTCGAACATCCACCACCAGCCCAGCGTGGAGAGGGCCGGCGGAATCACCCAGGGCACTAGCAACATGCCGCGCCATTTGCGCTGCCCCTTGGTGGGGATGTGATGCAGCATATGGGCCAGCCAGAAGCCGATCAGCGCCTTCAGCAGCACGGCGGTGATGGCGAAGAAGCAGCTCTGCCAGATCACCATCCGGAAGGTTTCGGAATCGAGCAGGATGTTGAAGTTTTCGAGCCCGATGAACGTCGTCATCCGACGGTTCAGGGTGGAGAGATACATCGCATACATGGCCGGCCAGGCGACCAGCCCGCCAATCACCGCGATGAGCGGCAAGGTCATCACGAAGGCGATGGTCGAGCGCCGCCGCGCAAATCTTTGCAACGTGTTGCCCGGCTTGCGCGCATGTGCCGCAGCCAGCCGCCCCTCGGTGGCGTCCAATGCCATCTCGCCCCCTTCTCCTCAGTGCGAAAGACGCGGGCGGGGAATCACCCCGCCCGCCCCCTCCTTGGATGGTCTCAGCCGCCGCGGCGCATGTTGTTGATCTCGCGCTCGAGCCAGCTCAGCGCCTGCTCGATCGTCTCGCCGCCCTGGGCGACACGCGCGATGACCTTGGTGTTCAGCGCCTGGATGTACATCTGGCTGGCCAGCTCCGCCGGCGCCGGCGAGAAGGCGATATGCGCCTTCGCCTGATGGTGCGGCTTGTTCGGGTAGTTGAACACGGTGCCGACCGGCGGGCCTTCAGTCTCCCAGACCTTGAAGTCGCTCATGGAATCGAAGGGCGGGATATCGTAGCCATTGGAGGTGTTGGTGGTGAGTTCCGCCGCCTCCCGCGTGCTCAGGAATTCCAGGAACTGCTTGGCCACATTCTTGTTGCGGCCGAAGCCCCAGATGCCCGAGCTCCAGGGCAGATAGGCCAGGAAGCGGCCGCGCGGGCCGGAGGGCATCGGGATGGTCCAGCAGCGTTCGGCCACTTGCGGCGCGTCGCGCTTGGCCACCGCCCAGGCAGAGGGCGGGTTGAAGATCAGCGCCGAACGGCCGGAGATCAGCGCGCGGTTGTTGGCTGCATCATCCCAGGCCCAGACGTCATTGGGCAGGAAGCGCGAGAGGCGGACGGCATAGTCCATCACCTGGCGCAGCGCCTGGTTGCCGCGGATGGTCGGGTTGCCGCGCTCATCGGTCACGCGCGCGCCATAGCTTTCAAACAGCGCGCCGACCCAGTCGACGGAATCGGTGAACTGGCCCATCGGCAGGCCGAAGGGGAAGCCAGCGCGATGGCAGGCCTCGGCGGCGCGCAGGAAGGTGTCCCAGGTCCAGGTGTTGGCTGTGGGGCCCGCACGATTTTCGGCGGGCCACATGGCGCGCACGTCAATACCGGCATGCTCCTGCATCAGGTCGAAGCGGACGCAGGCGGGCTTGTTCTGCGTGCCGGAGGTCGCCGGAACCGCGCGCCAGGCGCCACGCTGCTTCGCCAGGAACTCGGCCGCCGGGTTCACCGCGCCATAGCGACCGATCAAGCGGCCCATCACATCGTCCAGCGGCTCAAGCTGGTCGGCATAGGCGCCGATATCCCAGGGCGAGAGCGAGAGGATGTCATGCCCGCTGCGGGACTGCGCCTGGGCGGCGGCGGTCAGCTGCAGCTGGTTGCCCACGGTGGTGATGAAGTCGAGGCTCACGTTGACACGGTTGCGCTCGCCGAATTGTTGCGCGAGTTGGCGCAGCGCGCCATTGCCGGTGGGCACCCAATGGTCCCAGAAGGCGCAGCGCAGCGTGGTCGTCGGCTGGCCGAAGACCGCCGGCGAAGTGAGCGTGCCGGCGGCCACAACGCCGGCGCCCGCGCCCAGGGCGGCGCGACGCGACAAATCCTTGTTGGACATTCTTGAACTCCCTTGGATGTTTCCGCGCGGTCTTCGCCGCTGCGGGAAGGTTAGGCACGCTCGGGCATGGAGCGCAACCGGCTTGCCGCCCCGCAGCGGGCGGATGAGGATGCCGCCATGGACACGCATCATTTCGACGCCCTCATCATCGGGGCGGGCATCGCGGGCGCCACGTCCGGCGCGCATCTCTCCCCCACGCATCGCGTGGCCTTGCTGGAGGCGGAGGAATCCGCCGGCTACCACACCACCGGCCGCTCCGCCGCCATCTGGATCCTCAGCTATGGCAGCGCCGATGCGCGGCTGCTGACCGGCGCCTCGCGCGGCTTCTTCGAGGCGCCGCCGCCCGGCTTCACCGAGGCGAAGCTGGCCCATCACCGCCCGGTGCTGACGCTGGCCAATGCCGGGCAGGCGGCGGATCTGGCTGCCTCGCTCGATGCCGGCCGCGTCGCCCTGCCGCTGGAGGAGGCGCGGGCGATGGTGCCGGCGATCCGCGCCGATTGGGCCGTGGCGGCCGCCATCGAGCAGGATGCCTTCGACATTGACGTGGCGGCCCTGCACCAGGGCTTCCTCGCGCAGATCAAGCGCGCCGGCGGCGTGCTGGCCCTGCGCCACAAGGCCGGGCGCATCTGGCACCAGGCCGGACTCTGGCACGCCGAGACCAGCGCGGGCGATGTCTTCACCGCGCCGGCCCTGGTGAATGCCGCGGGCGCCTGGGGCGATGTCGTGGCCGAGATCGCGGGCGTGGCCAGGATCGGCCTGCAGCCCAAGCGCCGCACCGCCCTGATCATTGATCCCGGCCGCTACCAGAGCGCCGAGTGGCCGCTGGTCGGCGACATGCACCATTCCTGGTATGTGCGCCCCGAGGCGCGCGGCAAGCTCATGGTCAGCCCAGCTGACGAAACCGACAGCGATCCCTGCGACGCCCAGCCCGATGAGCTGGATGTGGCCATCGCGGTGGACCGCATGCAGCAGGCCCTCGATATCCCGGTGCATCGCGTCGAGCATCGCTGGGCCGGGCTGCGCAGCTTCACGCCGGATCGCGGCCTCGCCATCGGGCCCTGCGCCGCGCCGGGCTTCTTCTGGTTCTGCGGCCAGGGCGGCTATGGCATCCAGACCGCGCCGGCGGCAGGCCGGCTGCTGGCGCAGCTGGTGCGGGGGCAGGCGCCGGATGCGGACCTCGCCGCCGCCGTGGCGCCGACCGATCCGCGGCGGTTCGCGGCATGACGCCGAATTTCGACGATGTCCTGGCCGCAGCCCGGCGGCTGAAGGGCCGCATCCGCCGCACCCCCATGCTGCGCCACCGCGCGCTGGACGCGGCGGCGGGCGGGGTGGTGCTGATCAAGCCCGAGCCCTTGCAGATCACCGGCAGCTTCAAGCTGCGCGGCGCCACCAATGCGGCCCTGCTGCTGCCGGCCGAGGCCCGGCCGCGCGGCATCGTCACCCATTCCTCCGGCAATCACGGCCAGGCCATCGCCGCCGCCTGCCACGCGCTGAACATGCCCGCCCTGATCGCCATGCCGCAGGACGCGCCGCAGGTGAAGGTGGAGGCGACGCGCGCCTGGGGGGCGGAGATCCATCCCTTCGACCGCCACGGCGTGGACCGCGATGCGCTGGCCGCCGGCCTCGCGGCCGAACGCGGTGCCGCCCATATCCCGCCCTTCGACCACCCGCATGTCATCGCGGGCCAGGGCACCGCCATCCTGGAATTGCTGGAGGATGCGCGGGAGGCCGGCTTCCGGCCCGACCAGCTGGCGATCTGCACCGGCGGCGGCGGGCTGCTCGCGGGCTCCGCCCTCTCGGCCAAGGCGCTGGCGCCGCAGGCTCGGCTCTACGCCGTGGAGCCCGAGGGGTGGGATGATTACGGCCGCTCGCTGCGCGCCGGCCATCGCATCGCCAATGACGGGCTGGGTTCCGGTCTCTGCGATTCGCTGCTTTCGAAGCAGCCGGGCGAGATCACCTTCGCGATCAATGCCCCGCGCGTGACCGCAGGCCTGATGGTGACGCCGGCCGAGGTCTTCGCCGCCATGCGCTTTGCCTTCACCCATCTCAAGCTGGTGGTGGAGCCGGGCGGGGCGGTGGCCCTCGCTGCCGTACTGGCGGGCAAGCTGGACACGCGGGATGCAGTGACGGGCATCATCCTGAGCGGCGGCAATGTCGATTCGGGGGTCTTCAGCCAAGCCATGGCGGCCTGACGCGGAGGATCGGCCCGGACCGAGACGCCCGCAGAAGAATGCGGGCCCCTGGATTTCATCCAAATGTCATCGGGCGGTGGAGGGGCCGCAGGTCAGCCTGCCTTGCGCACGCGGATCAGGCCGGCGCCATCCCCGCCCTGCGCCTCCTCGAGGATGGCATGGCCCTGCTCCGTCAGGCTGCGGGCCAGGTTCCGGCGCGGCTCCTCACCCCGATAGCGCACTTCCAGCACCTCACCCGCCGCCATCCGGTCCAATTGGAGCCGGGTGCGCACGAAGGTCATCGGGCAAGTGTCAGCGGAAACATCCAGATGGAACATCGTCGTCCTTGCTGTGCTCGTCGCGTTACTGAAAATATCTGCGGTTCCATCTTGCGAAACCACAGACGAAGGCCCTATTCCATCCCAAAGTGAGTTTGGGAAAGAAAAAACATGTCAGATAATTCTTCGGGTGGAGATCTTTTGGGTCTCACGGCTGAAATCGTCTCCGCGCACGTCTCCAACAACCCGGTCTCGGTGAATGATTTGCCGAACCTGATCGTCGAGGTGCACCGCACCTTGGCCTCGCTTGGCTCGGTTCCTGCGCGGGTCGAGATGGAGAAGAAGCCGCCAGCGGTTCCAGTGAAGAAATCCATCACGCCGGACTACCTGATCTGCCTGGAGGACGGCAAGAAGCTGAAGATGCTGAAGCGCCATCTGCAAACCTCCTATGGCATGTCGCCGGATCAATACCGCGAGAAATGGGGCCTGCCGCCCGAATACCCGATGGTCGCGCCGAATTACGCGAAGCACCGCTCCTCCCTGGCCAAGCAGATCGGCCTGGGCACGCAGTCGCGCAAGGCCGGCGGCTGAGCGCTCCCTGCCCCGCCCCTCCCGGGCGGGGCGGCTTCTGTCACGCGCAAACATGCTTTATGGGCTGCGCGTGGGCCGGAATCATCGGGCCAAGGACGGCAGAGAGGGCGGGACCATCAGCGACCGCATGTCCCGGATCGAACAGATGTGCGTCGAGCGCGGCCTGAAAATGACCGGCCAGCGCCGGTTGATCGCGCGCGTCCTCTCCGAGAGCGAAGACCACCCGGATGTGGAGGAGCTCTATCGCCGCGCCGTGGCACTGGACAACCGTGTCTCGGTCGCCACCGTCTATCGCACCGTCCGCCTGCTGGAGGAGAAGGGAATTCTCGAGCGCCGCGACTTCGGTGGCGGCCGGGCCCGCTTCGACCCTGCCGATCGCGGCATTCATCACCATCTGATCGATGTGGATACCGGCAACGTGATCGAGTTTTCCGATGCGGAGCATGACGCCTTGGCGCGCCAGATCGCGGCTCGGCTCGGCTTTGACCTGGTTCAGCTGCGCCTTGAGATCTTCGGCCGCCGGCGATGAGCTCCGACCTGCCCTTCGAGGAAATCCGCTCCAGCAATCTCGGCGTCCGCGTCGCGACGAGCGAGGCCGAGATCATCGCCGCCCAGGCCCTGCGGTACCGTGTCTTCTACCAGGAGATGGGCGCCCGCGCCGATGCCGCGACCACGGCCAGCGGCCTGGATGCGGATGCCTATGACGCGGTCGCCGATCACCTGCTGGTGGTGGATCACGACCGTGGCGAGGGGCCGGAAAGCGTGGTGGGCACCTATCGGCTGATCCGCCGGAGCGCCGCCCAGCGGATCGGCCGCTTCTACTCCGAAGACGAATACGACATCACGCCCATCCTGGACTACAAGGATGGAATCCTGGAGCTCGGCCGCTCCTGCACCGATGCGGCCTATCGCACGCGCGGCACGCTGCAATTGCTCTGGCGCGGCATCGCCGCCTATGTGTTCAACCACAAGATCGGCCTGATGTTCGGCTGCGCGAGCCTGCCGGGCACCGACCTCGACGCCAATGCGGCGCTGCTCAGCTACCTCGCGCAGCACCACCAGGCGCCGCCGCATCTCTGCCCCCGCGCGCTGGAATCGCGCTATGTGCCGATGAACCGCCTGCCGCCGGGCAGCTATGACGCGAAGGCAGCGCTGATGTCGCTGCCGCCCCTGATCAAGGGCTATCTGCGCCTGGGCGGCTTTGTCGGCGATGGCGCGGTGCTGGACGCGCCCTTCAACACCACCGATGTCGCGATCGTGGTGATGACCGACCAGGTCACCGACAAATACTACAAGCATTACGAGCGCAAATCCGGCTGGGAAGGCCAGGACCGCGCCAACTGATCACAGGGTGATCGTCAGCCAGCCGCCCGCCTCCATTTCCGCCTGATCGCCGGGCAGGAGCAGGATGGTGGTGGTGGCGCTTTCGATGATGGCGGGCCCCGCCACGGCCTGGCCCGCCGCCAGCTCAGCGAAATCCCAGACCGGCAGATCCGCCCAGCCCACCTCCAGCAGGGCGCGGCGCATGGCTTGCGGCTTGGTGGGCACGGCCGCGCCGGCGGGCCGCTGTGGCAGTGGGGGCAGCAGCCCGGCGGCGGCGGCGCGGGCGGTGACCAGCACCACCTCCTCTTCCGGCAGGTCATAGGTGAAAAGGGCGCGGTGGCGCGCGTGGAAGGCCGCGCGCAGGCCGGCGCGATCGGGCGTCACGCCATCGAGGTTCACGGTGATTTCGAAGACCTGCTCGCCATAGCGCAGATCGGCGGCGCGATGGCCGCGCACCTCGCCGGTGAACCATTGCGCGAGCTGGCCGCGCGCCTCCTCCTCCAGCCCCGCGAAGAGCGCGGCGAGTGCCGCATCCTCCGGCATGGCGGCGGCGCTGACGACGCTGCGGGCGATCTCGTGCCGGAGCTCCGTCTGCAGCATCCCCCAGGCGGAAAGCCCGGCGGCGAAGAGGGGCACGGCGATGCGCGCCATGCCGAGATCCCGCGCCACCGCACTCGCATGCAGCCCGGCCGCGCCGCCAAAGGCCAGCAGCGTGGCGCCGCGCGGGTCCACGCCGCGCCGGACGGTGGCGACGCGCACGCCGTCAGCCATGCGCGCATTCACCAGGCGATGGATGCCGAGCGCTGTCGCCTCGGTCGAAAGGTGGAGCTTCGCCGCCAGCGCCGCGATGGCCCGCTCTGAGGCCGCCGCATCCAGCAGTCGCGCGCCGCCCAGGAAGCGTGTGGCGTCGAGGTAGCCCAGCGCCAGGTTGGCATCCGTCACGGTGGGCTCGGTGCCGCCATTCCCGTAGCAGGCAGGGCCAGGCCGTGCGCCGGCCGATTGCGGGCCCACTTCCAGCGTGCCGCCCGCGCCCAGATGCGCGATGGAGCCGCCACCGGCGCCGAGGGTGATGATGTCGAGGCTGTCCAGCGCGATGCGCTCGCCTCCCACCTCGCGCCCGCGCCCGAGGGTGGCAGCGCCATCCTGGATCAACGCGATGTCGGTGGAGGTGCCGCCCATGTCGAGCGTGACCAGCTGCGGGCCCATGCCCCGCTTGGCCAGCGCCACGGCCGCCGCGACACCACCCGCCGGGCCGGAGAGCGCAGTGCCGACGGCCAGGCGCGCGGCCTCCGCGATCGGTGCCATGCCGCCATGCGAGAGGATGACGAAGACGGGCTGCGTATAGCCCGCCGCGCGCAGCCGCGATTCCAGCCGCGTCAGATAGCGCGAGACGACGGGGCCGACATAAGCGTTCACCGCGGTGGTGGAGAAGCGCTCGAACTCCTTGATCTGGGGCAGCACATCGGCCGAGCAGGTGACGAAGACGCCCGGCAGCGCGGCGCGCACCGCCTCGGCCGCCGCATGCTCATGCTTCGGCGCGGCCCAGGAATGCAGGAAGCAGATCGCGACGGATTCCACTTCGGCTGCGCGCAGCGTGGCGATGGCGGCATCGAGGCTCGCCGCATCCAGTGGGATTTCCACGCGCCCGTCGGGCCGCAGCCGCTCGCGCACCGGCAGGCGCAGCGCGCGGGGGATCAGCGCGGGGGGCTGTGGCAGGCGCAGATCGTAGCGCGCGGGCTTCAGCCCCTCGCGCATCGCCGTCACGTCGCGATGGCCCTCGGTGGTGAGCATCGCCGTCTTCGCGCCGCGCCGCTCCAGCAGGGCATTGGTGGCGACGGTGGTGCCATGGACGATGCGCGTCGTCGTCTCCAGCAATTCCGCCAGCGTCAGGCCGATGGCGGCGGCCAGGTTGCGCAACCCGTCCAGCACGCCCTCGCTCTGATCCCCTGGCGTGCTGGGCGCCTTGGCGAGGAATTCCCGCCCCTCCTCATCCACGCCGACCACATCCGTGAAGGTGCCGCCGACATCCACGCCGATGGTGTAGTGCATCAGGCCAACCCTTCTTCTTGATCGCGTGCGATCAGCGCCGGGTCGCGCTTCGAGGGCTCGCCCCAGCCGCCGCCGCCGGCCGAGCGGATCTCCAGCACCTCGCCCGGCTGGATCTCAACACCGACCTCCTTCGTCCTCAGAAGGCGCTCCGTGCCATCGGCCTTTCGCAGCGCGTAGCGATGCGGCGCGCTGTCCTGGCCGCCGCAAATCCCAGCACTGCCATGCCGCGCGCCATCGCCCGCCGTGTTGCCGCGCGAGGGGCCGTCGCTTTCCACCACCAGTTCCAGGCTGGCGCCGTGCCCGCCGCGATACTGCCCGAGCCCGGCCGTCCCACCCTGGAATTCATGGCGGCGGAAATGCAGCGGGAAGCGCGCCTCGGCCATCTCCACGCTGCCGAATTTCAGCCCGCCGGCCGAATGCCACTCGCCGGCGGTGGACCAGCCATCGCCCTTCGCATGCCCGCCGCCGCCCGGCCGCGCATGGAAGAGGTGCCAGACGAATTTGCGCTCCGGCCGGCGCGCATCCCGCCCCGTGATGGCGATGCGGAAGCGCCGCCCCCAGCCGCCCATCGCGCGCTCGGGGCAGGCATGCTGCATGGCGCGCAGGATCGCCTCCACGATCTCATTGCTGCAATGGCTGGTGCAGAGCGTCACCGCCGCGCCATCCCGTGCCCAGACCACGGAACCCTCGCGCGCCACCACCTTCAGCGCGCGGAACGCGCCCTCATTCTTCTGCACATCCGGATCGAGCAGATAGGCGAAGGCCATGCAGACGGCGGAAAACATGTTGGGGTAGGAGGAGTTCACGAATCCCGGCACCTGGTCGTCGCTGGCGCTGAGGTCCACCGTCAGCGTGCCGCCCTGCTTGGTGCAGGTGGCGCGGATGGCGATGTTCTCATTGCCATGGCCGTCATCATCCAGCAGCGCCGTGCCGCTCCAGGTCCCATCGGGCCAGGATTCCAGGATGCGCCGCGTATGCGCATGCGCCAGCTCCAGGATGACCTCCACCGCCGCCATCAGCCCCGTGCCGCCATGCTGCGCCAGCAACTCCTGGAGCCTGTTCGCACCCAGCTTGGCCGCACCCAGCATTGCCGCGAGATCGCCCCGGAAATCGCGGTTGATGCGCGTGTTCAGCGCCAACATCGCGACGAGATCCTCGCGCATCACGCCATCCTCGCCGAGCAGGATGGGCGGGATGCGCAGACCCTCCTGCCAGATCTCCCTGGCATTCGGGTTGTAGCCGCCATGCGTGCCGCCGCCGATGTCGCTCTGATGCGCGCGGACCACGCTGAAAAACCGCACCACGCCGCCCTCGAAGACCGGCAACACGATGGTCAGGTCGGGCAGATGCGAGCCGCCATGCCAGGGATCATTGAGCAGGAACACATCGCCCGGCTTCATCCTATCGCCAAACGCATCCCGCACCGCCTTGGCCGCGAAGGGCATGGCGCCGACATGCACGGGAATGTGGTCCGCCTGCGCCACCAGCCGGCACGCCCCATCCGTCACCGCGATGGAGAAATCGCGGCTGGAGTTCAAAATCTGGCTATAGGCGGTGCGCAGCAGCCCCTCGCCCATCTCCTCCACGATCGCGGTGAATCGCGCCGAAAGCACGGCCAGCGTCACAGGGTCCATGGGAGCCTCCATCTTGGCGAGGCCCCAAGCGTGGCGCATCCTGGCCCGAACCAAAAGAGCCCACCCGGAGGAGAAAAGCGCAGATGTCTCTCACAACCTTGGCCAGCGGCCTGAGATTCCCCGAAGGCCCCGTGGTTCTGCCGGATGGTTCCATCGCTCTCGTCGAAATCGAGGCGCAGGTCGTCTCCCGGATCGCGCCCGATGGCACGCGCAGCGTCATCGCGCGCCCCGGCGGCGGCCCGAACGGCCTGGCCGCCGGCCCCGACAACACCCTCATCCTCTGCAACAATGGCGGCTTCACCTGGCATGAGGAGCCGGAGATCCTCCGCCCCTCCGGCACCGCGCCCGACTACACCAACGGCCGCATCGAGGTGGTGGACATCGCGACCGGCGCCGTCCGAACCCTCTATGACCGCTGCGGCGACGTGATGCTGAAAGGCCCGAACGACCTTCAGCTCGACGGCAAGGGCGGCTTCTGGTTCAGCGATCTCGGCAAGGTCCGCGCGCGCGACCGTGACCATGGCGGCGTCTATTGGGCGGCGCTGGACGGGAGCCGGATCGTGGAAGCCGCCTTCCCCATCTTCGGCGGCGCCAACGGCATCGGCATCAGCCCGGATGGCGAAAAACTCTACGTCGCGGAAACCGAAACCGGCCGCCTCTGGGCCTTCGACATCATGGGCCCCGGCCATCTCCGCAAGAATCCCTGGCCCAGCACCAGCGGGGGCTCGCTGCTGTGCCAATTCCCGGGCTTCCGCCGGTTGGACAGCCTCGCCATCACGGCGGCCGGCAACATCGTCGTCGCCACGCTGGTCTCGGGGGAAATCACCACCGTCTCACCCGCCGGCGAAATCATCGACGTGGTGAAAATGCCGGAGCGGATGCCGACGAATATCTGCTTCGGCGGGGCGGATATGAAAACCGCCTACATCACGCTGTCGAATACGGGGAAGCTGGTCAGCATGCCTTGGCCGGAGCCGGGGCTTAAGCTTCCCTACTGAGAAACAAGGGGCGCTGCCCCTTGAACCCCGGCAAAGGCCCAGGCCTTTGCAATCCTTACGAAAGAGCGGCCACGCCGGGCAGCTCTTTGCCTTCCAGCCATTCCAGGAAGGCGCCGCCGGCCGAAGACACATAGCTCATCCGCTCGGACACGCCGGCATGGCGCAGCGCGGAGACCGTGTCGCCGCCACCGCCCACCGAACGCAGCTGCCCGGCCTCGGTCAGGCGCGCAACCTCCTGCGCCACCGCCACCGTCGCCGCATCGAAGGGCGCGATCTCAAACGCGCCAAACGGCCCATTCCAGACCAGCGTCTTCGCTGAAGCCAACCGTTTCACCACATCCGCCACCGTGGCCGGCCCGACATCCAGCGCCATCATATCGGCCGGCACGTCATCCAGCCCCACCACGCGGTTGGGCGAGTGCGCAGCGAAGCCCTCGGCCACCACCAGGTCCAGCGGCAGCACGATCTCGCAGCCGCGTGCCTTGGCGCCGGCCAGGATCTCGCGCGCCGTCTCATGCATGTCGGCCTCCTGCAAGGACTTGCCGACCGCATGCCCCTGCGCCGCCAGGAAGGTGTTGGCCATGGCGCCGCCAATCACCAGCACATCCACCTTGGAGGAGAGGTTCCCCAGCAGATCGAGCTTGGTGGACACCTTCGCCCCACCCACGATCGCCACCACCGGCCTTTGCGGATTGCCCAGCGCCGCATCCAGCGCCTCCAGCTCCTGCTGCATCAAACGCCCGGCATAGGCCGGCAGCAAACGCGCCACGCCCTCGGTGCTCGAATGCGCGCGATGCGCCGCCGAGAAGGCGTCATTCACGAATACATCGGCGAGCTTGGCGAGGCCGGCGGCCAGCGCCGCGTCGTTCTTCTCCTCGCCCGCGTGGTAGCGGGTGTTTTCCAGCAGCAGCACCTCGCCATCCTTCAGCGCCATGGCGGCGGCCTCGGCCTCACCGCCGATGCAGTCATCCACGAAGGCGACGGGCTTGCCGAGCGAGGCGGAGAGCGCCGCCTGCATCGGCTTCAGCGACATCTCCGGCACGCGCTTGCCCTTGGGGCGATCGAAATGCGAGCAGACGATGACCCGCGCGCCCTTGGCACACAGCTCCGCGATGGTCGGGCAGAGGCGCTCGATGCGCGTCATGTCCGTGATCTTGCCGTCCTTCACCGGGAGGTTGAGGTCGGCACGCAGCAGCACGCGCTTGCCGCGCGGATCGAGCTCATCGAGGGTGCGGAACGCGGGCATCAGGGCCTCCGGGCGGGCGAGATGGCGAGGGATGGAAAAAGGGCAGATCAGCATGTGAACCGCCCCCGCAGTATCCGGCCGCAAGGCGGCCGGCGCGCCCAGACTGAGTTTGCCTATGGCGCGCCAGCGGCGGCGCGAAGCCAAGCGCGCGAACGCGCGCGCCCGGCGCTTGAGGGCATCACAAAATCACAGCTTGCCGTAGTAGGCGGCGGTATCGCTCATGCGATTGCTGAAGCCCCACTCATTGTCATACCAGGACATCACGCGCACGAGGCCGCCATCCACCACCTGCGTCTGCGTCGCGTCGAAGGTGGACGAGTGCGGATCATGGTTGAAGTCGATGCTCACCAGCGGCGCGGTGTTGTAGCCCAGGATGCCCTTCAGCGGGCCGCTCTCGGCCGCCGCCTTCATCACGGCGTTGATCGCCTCCTTCGTCAGGCCTTCGGTCTTCTCAGGCACGAAATCGAGCGAGACGAGCGAGACATTCGGCGTCGGGATGCGGATGGCGGTGCCGTCCAGCTTGCCCTTCAGCTCCGGCATGACGAGGCCCACGGCCTTGGCGGCACCCGTGGAGGTCGGGATGGCGGAGACGGCGGCGGCGCGGGCGCGGTGCAGGTCCTTGTGCAGCGTGTCCACCGTGTTCTGGTCACCCGTATAGGCGTGGATGGTGACCATGTAGCCGCGCAGGATGCCGAAATTCTCGTGCAGCACCTTGGCGATCGTCGCCAGACAGTTGGTGGTGCAGGAGGCGTTGGAGACGATCTTGTCCTCGGCCGTCAGCGTCGTGTGGTTCACGCCATAGACGATGGTCTTGTCCGCGCCGTCGCCGGGGGCCGAGATCAGCACCTTCTTCGCACCCGTGCCGAGCAGCAGCGAGGCCTTGTCGCGCGCGGTGAAGATGCCGGTGCACTCGGCGGCGATGTCCACGCCCTGCCATTGCAGCTTGGAGGGGTCGCGCTCGGCCGTCACCTTGATCGGGCCCCAGGTCTTGCCATGCGCCTTGATGGTGATGCTGTCGCCGTTGACGATGACTTCGCCGGGGAAGCGGCCATGCACGCTGTCATAGCGGAAGAGGTGGGCATTCGCCTCGACCGAGCCGAGATCGTTGATGGCCACGAATTCCACATCGTCGCGCGCGCTCTCGCAGGCGGCGCGCAGCACCAGGCGACCGATACGCCCGAAGCCGTTGATGGCAATTTTCACCGTCATGTTCTTGGTCCTTATCCCAGAAGCTTCTTCGCGGCCGCGACAAGGGCGGGGGCCGTGATCCCGAAATGCTCGAAGAGTTTCTCGGCCGGCGCCGAGGCGCCAAAGCCGTCCATGCCGATAAAGGCGTGGGTCCAGCGCTCCCAGCCGAAGCCGATGCCGGCCTCGATGCCGATGCGCGGCGCGGCGCCCAGAACCGCAGCGCGGTATTCCTCATCCTGCTGCGCGAAGATCTCCCAGCAGGGGAAGGAGACGACGGCGGCCTGGATGCCCTGCTCGGCCAGCAGGGCGCGGGCGGCGAGGGCGATCTGCACCTCGCTGCCCGTGCCGATCAGCGTCACATCGCGCTTGCCCTCGGCCTCCGCCAGGACATAGGCGCCGCGGGCGGAGCGGTTCTCGCCCGCATCCTCGCGCAGCGCCGGCAGCGCCTGGCGCGAGAGGGCCAGCACCGAAGGACCCTCGGTGCGGCGCAGCGCCAATTCCCAGCACTCCGCCGTCTCCATCGCATCCGCGGGGCGGAAGACGGCGAGGTTGGGGATCATGCGCAGCGAGGCGATGGTCTCGACCGGCTGGTGCGTCGGTCCATCCTCGCCCAGGCCGATGCTGTCATGCGTCAGAACGTGAATCACGCGCTGATGCATCAGGGCGGCCAGCCGCAAAGCCGGCCGCAGGTAGTCGGCGAAGATGAGAAAAGTGCCGGAATAGGGGATGATGCCGCCATGCAGCGCCATGCCGTTCATCGCGGCGGCCATGCCATGCTCGCGCACGCCCCAATGGACGTAGCGCCCGTTGAAGTTGCCCGGCCCGATGGCGGGCACGCCCTTCACATCGGTGTTGTTGGAGCCGGTGAGGTCGGCGCTGCCGCCCACCATCTCGGGCACGGCCGGGACCAGCGCGGCCAGGCTGCGCTGGCTGGCAATCCGGCTGCCGATCTTGGGCTTCTCGGTGGCGAAGCTGGCGCGCAGCGCCTGCAGCCCCTCGGCCCAGTTCTCCGGCAGCTTGCCGGCCATGGCGCGCTCGAACTCCACGCGCATCGGGTGCTTGGCCAGGCGCTTCAGCCAGGAGCGGCGCGTGCCGGCGGAGCGGCGGCCTGCCTCTTCCCAGCGCGCCTTGAGGCCTTCGGGGATGGTGAAGGGCTCGGCATTCCAGCCCAGGGCGGATTTCGCGCCGGCGATTTCCTCGGCGCCCAGCGGCGCGCCATGGCTGCCGGCCGTGCCCGCCTTCTTCGGCGCGGCGAAGCCGATGATGGTGCGGCAGGCGATGATGGTGGGCTTCTTGCTCCGGGTCGCCACGGCCATGGCGGCGGCCAGCTGCGCAGGATCATGACCATCCACGCGCTTCACCGCCCAGCCATAGGCCTGGTAGCGCTTCAGCACATCCTCGCTGAAGGAGAGCGCGGTGTCGCCATCAATGGAGATGTGGTTGTCATCCCAGAGGACGGTCAGCTTCTCCAGCCCCAGATGCCCGGCCAGCGCCGCGGCCTCATGGCTGATGCCCTCCTGGAGGTCGCCGTCCGAGCAGATGACCCAGGTGCGGTGATCCACCAGCGACTTGCCGAAGCGCGCGGCCAGCATGCGCTCGGCCATCGCCATGCCGACGGCGGTGGAGATACCCTGGCCGAGCGGGCCGGTGGTCATCTCGATAGCGGGGTGCTCGCCATACTCCGGATGGCCGGCGGCGGCGGAATGGAGCTGCCGGAAGTTCTTCAGAACCTCCATCTCCATGCCCGCATGCCCGGTCAAATGCAGCAGGCTGTAGAGCAGCATCGAGCCATGGCCGGCCGAGAGCACGAAGCGGTCCCGGTCGGGCCAGCGGGGGTCGGCCGCGTCGTATTTCAGGAAGCGCGTGAAAAGGACCGTCGCCACATCGGCCATGCCCATGGGCATACCGGGATGGCCGGATTTGGCCTTTTCCACGGCATCCATCGCCAGGACGCGAATGCAATCCGCCATCCGCCGCTCCTCGGTCACCGGCAGGGCGAGGATCGCGGCCTGGGCCGCAAGCGCGAGGTTGGGGGAGGTGCCGGGGGAGTCGATACTGGCCAAGGTCTGCAATGCCCTCACTTTGCGCGCGGCTATAGAGCGCGCGCGAAAGGGCGGCAAGTTTGCGGCGCGGATACCAGCCCTGCGGGATCAGAGAAATCCGACCGGGTCCACGTCCACCTGCACCCGCACCTCGCGCGGGAGTTGCACCCGCGCCAGCCAATCCGCCAGCACCGCCTGCACCCGCACCCCCCGCGCCGCCTTCAGCAGCAGCCGGTGGCGGTAGCGTCCCCGCAGCAGGGCAAGCGGCGCCGGCGCGGGCCCCAGCACCTGCAAGCCCTCCCCCACGGGGGCCGCCAGCCCCAATTCCCGCGCTCCCCGCTCGGCCGCGCGGGCATCCTCGGAGCTGATGATCAGCGCCGCCAGCCGCCCATAGGGCGGCCAATGGCCCGGCTCGCGCTGCGCCGCCTCGGCCTTCAGAAAGCCAGGGAAATCATCGCGGATCAGCGCCTGCATCACCGGATGCTCGGGCGAGAAGCTTTGCAGCAGCACGCGGCCCGGCTTTTCCTCGCGCCCCGCCCGCCCGGCGACCTGGTGCAGCAGCTGCATGGTCCGTTCCCCGGCACGCAAATCGCCGCCGCCCAGGCCGAGATCGGCATCCACCACCCCCACCAGCGTCAGATGCGGGAAATGCCAGCCCTTGGCGACGATCTGCGTGCCGATGATCAGGTCCACCTCGCGCGCCTCGATCTGCCGCGCCGCCTCGGCAGCCGCGGCGGGGCCGGGGATGGTGTCGCTCGCCATGACCAGGCGGCGGGCTTCGGGAAACAGCTCCGCCACCTCCTCCTGGATGCGCTCCACGCCCGGCCCGATGGGCACCAGGGAGTGTTCGGCGCCGCATTCCGGGCAGGCGGGGGGTGTGGGCGCCGTGTGACCGCAATGGTGGCAGAGCAGGCGGCGCTGCGCGCGGTGCTCCACCAGCCAGGCGGTGCAGTTCGGACATTGCATGCGATGCCCGCAGGCGCGGCAGAGCGTCAGCGGCGCATAGCCCCGCCGGTTCAGGAACAGCATGGCCTGCTCGCCCCGCGCCAGCGTCTCCGTCACGGCCGCGATCAGCGGCGGCGCCAGGAAGCGGCCGCGCTCGGGCGGGTGCTGGCGCAGGTCAATGGCGCTCACCTCCGCCATCGCCGCCCCGCCATGCCGCACCGGCAGGCCAAGCCGCTTGTAGCGCCCGGCCTCGGCATTGGTGACACTCTCCAGGCTCGGCGTGGCGCTGACCAGGACGCAGGTGGCGGCTTCCAGACGGGCGCGGACCACGGCCATGTCCCGCGCGTGGTAGATCACCCCCTCCTCCTGCTTGAAGGCGGTCTCATGCTCCTCATCCACCACGATCAGGCCGAGATCGGGGAAGGGCAGGAAGAGGGCTGAGCGCGCGCCCACCACCACCGGGGCAGTGCCCTCGGCGATGGCGCGCCAGGTGACGCGCCGGGTGCGGGAGGAGAGTTCCGAATGCCAGAGCGCCGGGGGCGCGCCGAAGCGCCGCTCGAACCGCGCCAGCCATTGGGTGGAGAGCGCGATTTCCGGCAGCAGCACCAGCGCCTGCCGCCCCTGGCGGAGGGTTTCCGCCACCGCGTCCAGATAGACCTCGGTCTTGCCGGAGCCGGTGACGCCCTCGAGCAGCGTCACACCGAATCGCCGCGCCCGCACCGATTCCCCAAGCGCCGCCGCCGCCAAAGCCTGTTCCGGCCGCAGCAAAGGGGGGGCGAAATCCGGCAGAGGGCGCGGAAAGGCCGCCGCGCGGGGCATCAGCGCGGGTTCGATCAGCCCGACCGAAGCCAGGCCCCGCACCACCCCCATGGAGACGCCCGCCAGCCGGGCGATCTCGGCGCCCGGCAGCGTCGCATCCCCCAGCGCCGCCAGCGCCTTGGCGCGATCCGGCGTGATCCGCGCCTCGGCCCCGGCGACGCGCCGCCAGCCGGATGCCGCGGCGGGTTCCTCCAGCGCGGCCGGCGCGCTCATCGCCATGCGCAGCACGGCGCCGGGGGGCGAGAGGGTATAGGCCGCCACCCAATCCACCAGCCGGCGCAGGGCCGGCGGCATGGGCGGTGCGGGCTTCACCGCGATCACCTCGCGCAGCCGGCCCTCGGCCACGTGCTCCTGATCCGGCGCCTCATCCCAGACCACGCCGAGGGAGACGCGCCCGGCCAGCGGCACCTCGACGAAACTGCCCGGCCCCGCCACCAGCCCGGACGGCAGGCGGTAATCATAGGCCCCCTCCAGAGGCAGCGGCAGGAGGACGCTGACGCGCGGTCCTGATCCGGCCTTTCGGGATGCACTCGCCATGGGCTATTCCCTTCGCGACGGGGCGGCCGATGGTCAATCCCCGACCACCCGCCGGACAGGAATAGCTTGGCATGAAATTCTTTGTGGACACGGCCGATGTCGCCGAAATCCGTTCCCTCGTGGGCACGGGTTTCCTGGATGGCGTCACCACCAACCCAAGCCTGATCGCCAAATCCGGCCGGAAGATGAGCGAAGTGATCGCCGAGATCTGTGCGCTCACCGAGGGCCCCGTCTCGGCTGAGGTGACCGCCACGGATCACGAGACCATGCTGAAGGAAGGCCGCTACCTGCGCGGCATCGCCGGCAATGTCTGCGTGAAGGTGCCGCTGACCGAGGCGGGCCTGCGCACCTGCAAGGTGCTCTCCGAGGAGGGCACGCCGGTCAATGTCACGCTCTGCTTCTCGGCCAACCAGGCCCTGCTGGCGGCCAAGGCGGGGGCCACCTTCATCTCGCACTTCGTGGGCCGGCTGGATGATATCGGCCAGGACGGCATGGGTCTGATCGCGGATGTGGTGCAGATCTACAGGAACTATGCCTTCAAGACGGAAGTGCTGGTCGCCTCCATCCGCCATCCCATCCATGTGCTGCAATCGGCCAAGCTGGGAGCGCATGTGGGCACCATGCCGCCGGCGGTGATCCGCGGCCTGATGAAGCACCCGCTGACCGATCGTGGGCTCGAAGCCTTCCTGGCCGATTGGGCCAAGACCGGGCAATCCATCCTTTGACATTTTTTGGCACCCTCAGACGCGTCGCACTGATGGCGTGCCTTCGGGCCGACGCGCCGGCTCCGCCGGCTGGGCTTCGGATCGCTGAGGCGATCCGGCCCGGCCATGCGCCGCGCATTCTCAAAAGGCGGCGCGTGTTCCACCGGGCTGATGCCAACTGCCGGCCAGAGGGGGCGCATTCTTGACCGCGGCGCCTCCCGAACCGGCCGCCGTCGAGGCGTTTCTTCGGGCCAACCCGGATTTCCTCGCCGCGCGGCCCCAGCTCTACGCCATCCTCACCCCGCCCCAACGCATCCATGGCGAAGCCATGGCCGACCACATGGCCGCGATGATCCAGGCCGGGCGCCAGGAATGGCGCGGGCTGCTGGAAGCCGGCCGCACCCGCTCCGCCTTCGCGGCCAAGGTGGCCGAGGCGGTGCTGGCCCTCATCGCCAGCGCGGATGCGCAGGATTGCCTGCGGCATGAATGGCCCGCCCATCTCGGCCTCGAATCCTGCCGCCTCGTGCCCCTGGCGCCCGGGCCCGCTCTGGTGCTGCGGGACGTCACCGTGGCCAGCGCGGGCCTGCATGGCGAGGCGGCGCCCCTGATCCGCCGCGAGGCACTGCTGCGCGTGGGCGCGCAGACCCTGGCGCTTGGCGCGCGGGAAGCCGCGGAATTGCCGAATGAGCCCGAATCCCTCGCCTTCCTGGCCCGCGCCCTCACCGCCGCGCTGGCCGCGCCGCACCACGCCCGCGCCGCCCGGCGATGACCGGGGATGCCGCCCGCCTCGAATTCCTCGCCTGGCTGGCCGCCGAGCGCCGCGCCAGCCCGCACACCCTGGAAGCCTATGGCCGTGACATCGCCGACCTCCTGGGCTTCCTGACCCGGCACCAGGGCGCCGAGCCCGATCTGGCGGCGCTCGGCGCCCTCAGCCCCGCCGATCTGCGCGGCTTCCTCGCCGCCCGCGCCAAGGAAGGGGCCGGCAATGCCACACGCGCCCGGCAATTGGCCGCGATCCGCAGCTTCCTGCGCTTCCTGGCCCGCCGGCATGACATCCCGCCCCTGGCCATCGCCGCGATGCGGGGCCCGAAGCGCGTGCAGCCCGTCCCGCGCGCCCTGAACCGCGCCGATGCCCGCGCCGTCGGCGTCGAGATCGGCGATGTCCACCACCCCGAGCGCCCGGAATTCCAGGCCGCGCGCGATGTGGCGCTCTTCACGCTCCTCTATGGCTGCGGGCTGCGCATCAGCGAAGCGCTGAGCCTCAACATCGCCGACGCGCCGCTGCCGGGCAGCGATGCCGCGCTGCGCATCCTGGGCAAGGGCGGCAAGACGCGCCTGGTGCCCGTGCTGCCCGTGGTGCGCCAGGCCATCGCCGCCTGGATGGTCCATCGCGGCGGGGCCGAGCCCGATGCGCCGCTGTTCCTGGGCGCCCGCGGCAAGCGGCTGGACCCCGCGGTCGCGCAAAAGACGCTGCGCGACTACCGCCGCCTGGCCGGCCTGCCGGAGCACGCGACGCCGCACGCGCTGCGCCATTCCTTCGCCACCCATCTTCTGGCCGGCGGCGCCGATCTGCGCGCCATCCAGGAATTGCTGGGCCATGCGAGCCTTTCCACCACCCAGCGCTACATCGCGGTGGATGCCGAAGGGCTGCTCGCCACCTGGCGCATGGCGCATCCCCGCGCCGATTGATCGAAGGCGCGGATGCGAGAGGGCTTTGCCCTCTCGCGCTCACCCACCAGGAAACTCCGTTTCCTGGACCTTCGTTTCAAGAGAGAGTTCAACCTGGATCGAAGGTGCGGGAAACGCGTGAAAACCGCGCAGGTTTTCACCCTGCCGGGGTGCTCGAGGGGCAGCGCCCCTCGATCCGAGCCCCCCTTGGCAGACGCCCGCGCGCAGGCAGATGAGGGGCATGCTCGACGTCATCTGGTTCAAGCGCGATTTGCGGGTGGTGGACCACGCGCCGCTGGCGGCGGCGCGGCGCCCCGTGCTGCCGCTCTACATCATCGAGCCGGAGTATTGGCGCGGGCCCGATGCCTCGCCCCGGCAATGGCGCTTTCTCCGCGCGGCCCTGCTCGACCTGCGCGCCGCCCTGGCGGAAATCGGCCTACCGCTGGTGGTCCGCTCGGGCGATGCCGTCACGCTGCTGCGCCGCCTGCATGCCGAGCGCGGAATCGCCGCGCTGCACAGCCATGAGGAGACGGGAAACCTGTGGACCTATGCGCGGGACCGCGCCGTGGGCCGCTTCTGCCGCGAGGCCGGCATCCCCTGGCACCAGGCCCGGCAATTCGGCGTGGCGCGGCCACTCGCCACGCGGGATGGCTGGTCGCGCTTCTTCACCGCCACCATGGCGGCTCCCCTCACCCCGATCCCGCGCGGGTTGCAAGCCGCCCCGAACCTCATCGAAGGGCCGATCCCGGAGCAGCCCATCCCCTGGCACGCCGATGATGGCTGCCTGGCGCCGCAGCCGGCCGGGCGCGCCGAAGGCCTCGCCCTGCTGGAGAGCTTTCTCGGCGGGCGCGGGCGGGATTACCGGCGCGGCATGTCCTCGCCCCGAACCGCGCCCGAGGCCTGCTCCCGCCTCTCGCCGCATCTGGCCATGGGCAGCCTCTCGATGCGGGAGGTGGTGCAGCGGGTGGAACGCGTCGGGCACGACTTTGCGGCCCTGGCGCCAGCCGAACGGCCCATCCCGCTGGGCGCCGTGCAATCGCTGCGCTCGCGCCTGCAATGGCATTGCCACTTCATCCAGAAGCTGGAGAGCGAGCCGGCGCTCGAACACCGCGCCGCCCATGCGGCGGCCGAGGCTGCCCGCCGCCCCACCGCCCCCGATGACCCGCTTCTGCTGGCCTGGGCCGAGGGCCGCACCGGTTATCCCTTCCTGGATGCCTGCATGCGCTCGCTCATCGCGACCGGCTGGCTCAACTTCCGCATGCGCGCCATGGTGCAAAGCTTCGCCAGCCATCACCTCGGGCTGGATTGGGCGGCAAGCGGGGCGCGCCTCGCACGGCTCTTCACCGATTACGAGCCTGGCATCCATTGGCCGCAGGTGCAGATGCAATCGGGCGCCACCGGCATCAACACGCCGCGCATCTACAACCCGGTCAAGCAAAGCCTGGACCAGGACCCCGAGGGAAGCTTCATCGCCCGCTGGGTGCCGGAACTCGCGCATCTGCCGCCGGGGCTGCGCCACACGCCCTGGCGCCTGGAGAGGCCGCCCGCCGCCTATCCGGCGCCCATCGTGGACCAGGCTGCCGCGCTCACCGCCGCGCGGGAGCGGCTGTCAAGCTTGCGCAAGGCGGAGGGCTTCGGCGCGGAAGCGCGGCGGGTGTTTGAGAAGCATGGAAGCCGGCAGCGCCGCTTCGCCCAGGATGATCCGATGGCGGAACAGGCGCGGCTGCGGGCCAAGGCGGAGAAGGCGGCGCGGCAATTGTCGCTGGATGTGTGAAGAACACGGGCCTCCGGCGGCCGCGGCCCCAGACCCCTTCTCCAAGGGCTCCAAATGAAAACGGGGGGCTGAGCCCCCCGTCTGCACCCAAAGCCCGGCGCGGGGCTTAGCCCTGGCGCGCCTTGAAGCGGGGGTTCTTCTTGTTCAGCACATAGAGGCGGCCGCGGCGGCGCACCACCACGCAGTTCTTGTCCCGCAACTTGGCGGATTTCAGGCTGTTGCGGATCTTCATGGCGCGGACTCACAAAAC
>JAIYDS010000013.1 GCA_027487385.1 Acetobacteraceae bacterium
GGCGCGGCTTGGCGGGCGCGCGGCTGCGGCTCGGCGCTTCCGAACGGGTCGCGGCGGCGCGTCCGCGCGGCGCGGTGGCTTCGGCATCGCGCGGCTGGGCGGGCGCGGCAGCGGCACGGCCGCGCGGCTTCGGCGCCTCGGTCAGGCGCGGCTTGGCGGGCGCGCGGCTGCGGCTCGGCGCTTCCGAACGGGTCGCGGCGGCGCGTCCGCGCGGCGCGGTGGCCTCGGCATCGCGCGGCTGGGCGGGCGCGGCGGCGGCACGGCCGCGCGGCTTCGGCGCCTCGGTCATGCGCGGCTTGGCGGCGGGCTTGCGGGCCGGCTTCTTGGTCTCGTCAGGTGTCCGCGCCATGCGCTCGGTCTTTCATATCGTCAGTTCGGAGGGGCGCCCCCGGCATGTGCCGAGGCCGCCCGGATGGCCGTGGCGGAAATCGCGCGCTCGGCGGCCAGCACAAAGCACCAGGGCGCCCCCGCCGTCCAGCGCGAAGCTTGCAGGGCCGCCGCGCGTCGGCGCCGATGCCGCAGCACCGCCGCGGCCTGGCCGCGCAGCGCCGCACGGCTATAGCCCGGGCGTGGCAGCACCGCGAGCGGCGTGTGCCGCGCCAGATCGCGCCAGCGCTGCCACCGCGGCAATTGCGAGAGATTATCCGCCCCCAGGATCAGCACGAAGCGCACCCGCGGAAAGCGCCGCCGCAGCAGGGCCAGGGTGCGATGGGTGTAGCGCGAGCCCAGCCGCCGCTCGATATCGGTCGCGATGATCCGCGCATCCCGCGCCACCGCCCGCGCACTGGCCAGGCGCTCGGCGAAGGGGGCCATGCCCTGCACCGGCTTCAGCGGATTCCCGGGCGAGACCATCAGCCAGACCTGGTCCAGCCGCAGCGCGCGCAGGGCGGCCAGCGCCACATGGGCATGCCCGGCATGGGCCGGGTTGAAGCTGCCGCCCAGCAGGCCGATGCGGCGGCGCCGCGCATCGCCGAAGCGGCCCGGAAGACCCCTCAACGCGTGCGCACACTCACCGAGACCGGCGCGGCCAGCAGCCCATCATAGGTGACGGTGTAGGTGCGGCCCGCCTCGGTGGGCAGGGCCGGCGAGAAGCCGCCCAGCGAGATCATCTCGCCCACGCGCAGCCGTTCCCCGCGCGAGGCAAGGTCCTGTGCCAGCCAGGGGATGACGTTCAGCGGGTGGCCCAGCAGCGCGGTGCCGGGCGCGCGGGCCAATTCCCGCTGGTCGCTGGCCAGCGTGACCGTCATGCTGGCGAGGCGGGCAGCGAATTCCTCGCTCACCTGCACCGGAATCCCCTCGCCCACCACGCCAAGCCGCGCGCCCACATTGATGCCGAGCAGGTTCGGGCCATCCATGCCCGAGGCCAGCACCAGATCCGGCAGTTCGATGAAAGGGATGACGAGGTCGATGTTGCGCAGCACGTCCAGGTGCGTGCGCGCCTGGTTGATCGCCTCATCCCGCACGCGGACCATGAGGTCGGCCTCCACCGTCGGCACGGCGCCGAAGCGAGCGGGCACCTCAGCGCCCGAGCGCAGCATCACGGTGCCCTCAAAGATCGTGCCGGTGACCGGGTGAGAAACGCCGAAGCGCTGCTGCGCGGCGGGGTTGGTGAGGCCGACCTTGTAGCCGATCGGCCGGCCCCAGTGCCGCACCATGATGGCCACCAGCTTGTCCTGCGCGCATTGCCCATCGGCCAGGCTGGTCATGCCCGCCAGCGGCTGCGCCGGCGTGTTGTTCAGCATGGCGCGGGACAGCGCCTCCACCGCCGCGTCACTCGGGCAGGCGGCGAGCGCGGGGCCGGCGAAAGCGAGGCTCGCGGCGGCGGCGAGGATCAGGTGGCGCATGTGGTTCTCTCCCTGGTTGGACGGGAGAGTAGCGTGTTCCGCGGCCGGCGAAAGGGATTACCCCCGCACCTGCCCCGTGCCGGTCACCCGGTAGCGGAAGGTGCAGAGCTGTTCGAGGCCGACCGGCCCGCGCGCATGCAGACGGCCGGTCGCGATGCCGATCTCGGCACCGAAGCCGAACTCCCCGCCATCGCAGAATTGCGTGGAGGCGTTCCAGAGGCCCACGGCGGAATCAATGCCGGAGAGGAAGGCCTCCGCGGCCGCGGCGTCTTCCGTGATGATGGCCTCGGTGTGCTCGCTGCCGAAGCGGCGGATATGGGTGAGCGCGCTCTCCACCCCATCCACCACGGCGATGTTCAGCACGGCGTCCAGCCATTCGGTCGCGAAATGCGCGTCGGTCGCTGCCTCCAGCTCCGGGCAGATCGCCCGCGCCCGGGCATCTGCATGGAAGCGGCAGCCCCTCGCGGCAAGGTCGGCCACCAGCAGGGGCAGCAGGCTCTCCGCGATGGCAGCGTCCATCAGCAGGGTCTCGGTCGCGCCGCAGACGCCCGTGCGGCGCAGCTTGGCGTCCAGCAGGATCGCGCGCGCCATCGCGGGGTCGGCGGCGGCGTGGACATAGGTGTGGCAGAGCCCCTCGGCATGGGCGAGGACGGGCACGCGCGCCTCTTCCATCACCCGCGTCACTAGGCCCTTGCCACCGCGCGGGATGATGAGATCGATCAGCCCCGAGGCGCGCAGCATGGCGCCGACAAAGGCGCGGTCCTGGGTGGGGGCGAGCTGGATGGCGGCCTCGGGCAGGCCCGCCGCGCGCAGGCCAGCGCGCAGGCAATCGGCGATGGCGCGGGCGGAATGCGCGGATTCGCTGCCACCGCGCAGCAGCACGGCGGAGCCCGCCTTGAGGCAGAGGGCGCCCGCATCGGCCGTCACATTGGGCCGGCTTTCGAAGATCATCCCGATCACACCCAGCGGCTGGGCCACGCGCTGGAAGCGCAGCCCATTGGGCCGCGTCCATTCGGCCAGCACGCGCCCCACCGGATCGGGCAGCGCCGCCACCTCCTCCAGCCCCTGCGCCATGGCTTCGATGCGGGCGGGGGTCAGCGTCAGCCGGTCGCGGAAGGCGGGCGACAGGCCCGGCGCGGCAGCGAGGTCGGTTTCATTCGCGGCCTGGATGCGCGGCGCGGCCCCACGGATGGCGGCGGCGGCGTGGCGCAGCGCGGCATCCTTCGGCGCCGTGCCGGCGCGGGCCAATTCGGCCGCGGCCGCACGGGCGGCCCGGGCGGCGGTGTCGAGCAATTGCGCGGTGGCGTCGGTGATGGCGTTCACGAAAATTCTCCTCCCGCCTCCTAGAGCATGATCCGCTGAGGTGGAACCACCGAAGCGGTGAATCATCCTCTCAGCAAGGCTGGATCATGATCCAGAGCCGGATCGCCAGTGGTGGAATCACCAAAGGCGTGAACCATGCGCTCCGCAAAGGCCGGACGGTGATCCAGTTTTGCTGGTCACGACCTCACGCGTTTGGACGGCCTGGCGAAAGAGATGGCCGCCTTGCCCCGGGTTGCGTCCGGCCATGTCTCCGTTGACGATACGCAAGTGATTTACGCCGCGGCCTTGCTCTTTTTTGGTTGGACCGGTGCCGCCCTGGGACAGGGCAGCGGCTGCACCCCCACGCCAAGCCTGGAGGTGCCGGCCGCCCTGCGCGGCTGCGAGGTGCAGCGCCGCAGCGACATCGGCGGCGGCTTGCGGTGGGAGCTGCAGGCACGGACCTACCAGGCCCCGCGCGCCGGCTCGGGCGATCTGCGGCTGCGCATGTCGGTGGTCACCCAGCGGGGCGAGGCCGTGGCCTGGACCGAGCCCGGCTATGGCGAGCCCGGACGGCCCGAGCGGTTGAACGCGCCGCGCGGCCTCTTGCTGCGCCTGCCGGTCACGGGTGGGCTGGGCACGCGGGACGAGGTCTGGCTGCGGCGCGAACCGCTGCGCCAATGGGTGCATCTCGACGCCCAGCTGTGGCGCGCGGAGGCCGAGGCGCGGCTCAGTCCCGGGGAGACCCTCGGCCCGGGCTATCGGCTGGAAATCCGCCCGCTGCGCGCCACGGGCGGGGTGCTGCGGCCGGGTGATGCGCCGGAGAACCCCAGCGGCGGCAGCTACACGGCCTGGCTCGATCTGGGCGAGGACCGGCTGGTGCTGATCGGCTTCAGCCGCCACTGAGCAGGGCGGGGATCAACCGTCAGGGGAGGCGCCGGAGGCCCGCACCATGGGCGCCCAGCGCGTGGTCTCGGCACGGATGCTGGCGGCGAGCTGGTCGGGACCGCTCTCGGGCATGGTCTCCATGCCGCGCCGGGTGAATTCGGCGCGCAGCTCCGTATCGGCCAGAATCTGGCGCAGCGCGGCCGCCATGCGCGCGGTGATGGCGGGCGCCACGCCGCGCGGGAAGAGCCAGGCATCCCAATTCGAGACCTCGAAGCCGGTCAACCCAGCCTCGGCCACGGTGGGCAGGCCAGGCAGCAGGCCGCTGCGGGTCGCGGTGCCGATGGCGATGGCGCGCAGCCGCCCGGCCTCCAGCGCCGAGAGCACGGTGGGGGCGGTCGCGAAGGCATAGTCGAGATGGCCGGCGATCAGATCCGTGGACATCGGCCCACCCCCCCGATAGGGCACATGGACCGAGCGCGTGCCGGCCAGGTGGTCAAGCTGGACGACGGCCAGGTGGCCGATGGAGCCCGGCCCGGAATTGCCGGCACGGATGCGCTCGGGCGCGGCCAGCATGGCGGCGCGCAGCTCGGCCACGCTGCGCCAGGGGCGGTCGGCGGGTGAGCACAGGATATTGGCCACCGAGTTCAGATGGGCGATGGGCTGGAAGCTCTGCTCCGCATCGAAGGGCAGGGTGCGGTAGAGCGTCGGGTTGATCGCCAGCACGCCGATATTGCCCTGGAAGATCGTATGGCCATCCGGCGCGGCGCGGGCCACCGCCTCGGCCGCGATATTGCCGCCGCCGCCGCCCCGATTCTCGATCACGATCTGCTGGCCCAACAGGGCGCTGAGCCTCGGGGCGACAAGCCGTGCCGCGATGTCGGAGGAACCGCCGGCGGCGAAAGGCAGCACGATGCGAATGGGCCGCGCCGGCCAATCCTGCGCCTGGGCCAGGGCGGGGGCGGCGAGCGGGGCGAGCAACAGGGCGCGGCGGCAAATCATGGCGGTCTCCGGAAGGGCCGACCAAGACTAGGCCCCGGCGTGGCCGGCTCCCAGCGGGGAAGCGGCGCCGCGAGCGCCGCCCAGGCGGGAAATGCCCAAAATCAACGCAGCCGTGGCGCGCGCCGGGCGCGCTTCGTCGGCGCGGACCTCAATCGGTCGGCGTCATCGCCTTGATCAGATCGAAGACGCGCTTGCGGACCGAGGGGTCGGAGATCCGGTAATAGGCGCGCACCAACTCCAGCGTCTCACGCCGGTGCAGCGTGTCATCGCCAAAGCCCTCCTGCGCCTCGGCGAAGCCGGAGACGCGGTTGGCGAAGCCCTGGCTGCCGCTGACGGAACTCGGCAGGTCATCGAAGAAGAAGCTGATCGGCACATCCAGGACGCGCGAGAGGTCGAAGAGGCGGGAGGCACCGATACGGTTTACGCCGCGCTCGTATTTCTGCACCTGCTGAAAGGTGAGGCCGAGGGCCTCGCCCAGTCGCTCCTGGCTCATGCCGAGCAAGGTCCGGCGCAAACGCACGCGGGAGCCGACATGCACGTCGATCGGGCTGGGACGATGCTCTTTCTCGACCTTTTCGGTCGCTTCACCACTCGACATCGGTTCTCTCATCTCAAAATGCGCCCTTGCCCGACCTTGGTTCCGTCACTGCCCGAGTTTTGTCGAAATTCCGGCACGGGGCCCCGAGCCAACTCGCATTCCTTGCTTATGCAACCAACGGGACGTCAGATTGTGACTTCCCGTCCAACCTAGCCTGCAGGTTGTGTGTAGCCGCGCAGCAACGAAGCGTCAATATTTTTGGCAAATCTCAATAAATAAAATTACGGCCCGGCCTCCTTCCGTGCGGTGCGACGCCGCCAAGTGACGGAAATTCCCGCGAAAGTCAGGCAAAGACCCGCGCCCAGTCCAGGGATCCAAAGCCCTGCCTGGGCGAAGACGGTCGGCGGCATCGCCGCCGGCAATGCGACGGCAAAGGCACCGGACCGCCCGAGGCCGAGCCGGGACCGCTCACGCCCGGTTGCATCGAAGACGGCGGAGACACCCGTCTGGGCCGCGCGGACCATGGGCAGACCCTCCTCCACCGCGCGCAGCCGCGCGGCCGCAAGATGCTGATGGGGGCCAGCCGAGACGCCGAACCAGGCGTCATTCGTCACATTCAGCAGCCAGGCGGGGCGCTCCTCGCCCACCACCCGGCCGGGGAAGATCACCTCATAGCAGATCAGGGGCCCCGGCGAGGGCAGGCCGCGCGGCAGGGTCAGCACCTCCGGCCCGGGCCCGGCCGAGAAATCCACGCCGCCCGTCACCATGCGGATGGGCAGGATTCCGCCCAGTGGCATGTACTCGCCAAAGGGCACCAGATGCGCCTTGTCGAAGATCCCCAGCACCTGGCCCGCCGAATCCAGCCCGACCAGGCTGTTGAACAATTCCCGCAACCGGCCATCCGGCCCCCATTCCGCCCGCACCGTGCCGGCGAGCAGCAGGCCCTCCGGCGGCAGAGCGGCGGCGGCGAGGCGGATCGCCTCGGGGTCCTGCGCCAGCAGGAAGGGACTCGCCGTCTCGGGCCAGATCACCAGCACGGGCTGGCCGGGATGGGCGGCGCGCTCGGCCTCGGCCCCGGCGGCCGAAAGCTCCAGATAGCGCTGGAAGATCGGCATGCGCCGGGCGGGGTCCCATTTGGTGTCCTGCGCCACATTGCCCTGCACGATCACCAGGCGGATGTCGTGATCCGGCGGCAGCGGCTGCGCGAGGCGCCAGGCGCCGAACCCCATCCAGAGCGCCAGCACTGCCGCCCCGCCCGCCATCGCCGCGCGGCTGCGCAGCGCCGGCAGCGCCGCCAGCAGCACGGTGAGCAGCGAAAGCCCATGCACGCCGATCACGCTGGCCGGCTGCAGCGGCAGGGCGTGGAAGGCCCAGACCGTGCCCAGCAAATTCCAGGGGAAGCCCGTGAACATCACGCCGCGCAGCATCTCGGCCGCCACCCAGGCGCCGGCGAAGCCCAGCACCCTTGGCCAGCCCGCCGGCAGGCGCCAGGCCAGCACCGCCGGGATCACGCTGAAGAGCGCCACCGGCAGGGCGATGCCGGGGGCCGCCACTGGCACCAGCCACCACCAACGGCCGATATCGGTGAAGAGGGAATGGGTGATCCAGTAGAGCCCGGCCAGATGATGCCCAAAGCCGAAGGCGAAGCCCCACCAGGCCGCGCGCCGCCAGCCCGGCGCCGTGCCGATCAGCCAGAGGAAGCCGGGAATCGTGACCAGCAGCACCGGCACGGCATGCACCGGCGGCAAGGCCAGCACCGAGAAGCCGCCAAGCAGAAAGGCCAGCAGCCAGGGGCGCACGAGGAGGAAGCGGGGCATGAGCACCACATACAAGAGAAGGAGGGCAGGCGCTGCCCCTGCCGGGGCGCAGCGCCCCTCCACCCCGCGCTATTCCGCCGCGGCCTTGCTGCCCTCGACCGGCCGGCGGACGCGCAGCCGGCGGATGCGGCGCGCATCGGCGTCGAGCACGCGGAATTCCAGGCCCGAGGCATGGGTGAAAATCTCGCCCCGGGCCGGCACGCGGCCGGCCATGGTGAGAACCAGGCCACCCACCGTGTCGATATCGGCCTGACGCTCCTCCTCGGTCAGCACCGGTCCCATGCGGGCCTCGAAGCTTTCGATCTCGGTCCGGGCATCCATCTCCAGGACGCCCTCGCCGCGCTCGGTGATCATGGGCGCGCCGTCTTCGTCGTGCTCATCCGCGATGTCGCCGACGATGGTCTCGACCAGGTCCTCGATGGTGATGAGGCCGTCAATGCCGCCATATTCATCCACCACCAGCGCCATGTGCATCCGCGCCTCGCGCATGCGCAGCAGCAGGTCCAGCACCGGGACGCTCGGCACCACCAGCAGCGGCTTGCGCAGGATGGCGCGCAGGCTGAAGGGCGCCTGGCGGCCGACCGCGGCGATGATGTCCTTGATGTGGACCATCCCCAGCACGTCATCCAGCTGGTTCTGATAGACCGGGTAGCGGCTGTGCCCCTCGCGCTGGATCGCCGCCACCGCCTGGTCGAGCGTCAGGTCCACCGGCAGGGCGATGATGTCGGCGCGCGGCAGCATCACGTCATAGGCCGTGGCTCCGCGCAGCTTCAGCACGTTGGAGAGCAGCGAGCGCTCATGCGGATCGAGCGTGCGGCCATCGGTGGCCAGCGCGTCGGGCGCCTCGATCAGCTCCTCCACGCGGTCGCGCAGGCTTTCCTCGCGCTTGGAGAAGAGCTCCCGCAGGCGCCGGATCATGGGCGGGCGGCCCTGGCCATTCTGGTCGGATGGCATCAGGCGACCCACCGGTTTCGCCAGGGATTGGCCACGCCCAGCCGCTGCAGGATGCGCGTTTCGGCGCGCTCCATCAGCATGGCCTCGCCGGCGGCCAGATGGTCATGCCCCAGCAGGTGCAGCGTGCCATGGACGATGAGATGGGCGAAATGCGCCGGCATGGGGCGGGATTCCGCCAGCGCCTCGCGCCGCACCACGCCGAGCGACAAGGCGAGGTCGCCCAGTGTCAGGCTGCCATAGGGGGCGGGGAAGGAGAGGATGTTGGTCGCCTTCTCCTTGCCGCGAAACCCGCCATTGAGGCGGCGGATCTCGGCGTCATCGGTGAGAAGGATGGTCAGATGGCCATTCTCGCGCTGATCCGCGAGCGTCGCTTCCACGGCCCGGCGGGCCAGCGCCTCGGCACGGGGCACGGCACCACGCCAGCCGGGGGCCGCGAAGATGACCTCGACATTGGCAAGCCCAGCGGTGGCGAAACCTCCGCCGGGCAGACTACTTCCCGGTGACATTCAACTCCTTCCCGGCAACACGGCCCCGCCCCTCCGGCGAGGCAGGCCGCGCGCCCTCCATCCGACCATAGGCCGAGACAATGCGGCCCACGAGCGGGTGCCTTACCACATCCCGCTCATCAAAATGGGTGAAACCAATTCCCGGCACATCGCGCAAGATGGAAATCGCCTCCACCAGCCCGGATTTCTGCCCATAGGGCAAATCCACCTGGCTCGGATCGCCCGTGATGGCCATGCGCGTGCCCTCGCCCATGCGGGTGAGGAACATCTTCATCTGGGCCGGGGTGGTGTTCTGCGCCTCGTCCAGGATGGCAAAACAGTGAGCGAGGGTGCGGCCGCGCATGAAGGCGAGCGGCGCGATCTCGATCTCGCCCGCGGCCAGGCGCCGCGTCACCTGTTCGGCCGGCAGCATGTCGTGCAGCGCGTCGTAGAGCGGGCGGAGATAGGGGTCCACCTTCTCCTTCATGTCCCCGGGCAGGAAGCCCAGCCGCTCACCCGCCTCCACCGCCGGGCGGCTGAGCACGATGCGGTCCACCCTTCCCGCCTGGAGCAGCGCCACGCCCTGCGCCACGGCCAGATAGGTCTTGCCGGTCCCGGCCGGGCCGATGCCGAAGACCATCTCGTGCTTGGCAAGCGTCTCGATATAGGCGGATTGCGCCGGCGTGCGGGGCGCGATGGCGCCGCGCCGCGTGCGGATCTGCGGGATATCCTGCAAGGGCAGGCGCGGATCCTGCTCCAGCTCGCCCTCCGCCATGCGGATCGCGGCCTCGACCTCGGAGGCGCTGGGCGCCTGGCCGCGCTCGATGCCGCGCCAAAGGCCGCGCAGCACCTGCTCGGCCATGCCGGTCCGCTCGGAACTGCCTGTGATGGTCAGGCGGTTGCCGCGGCTCGCCAATCGCACGCCACATCGCTGCTCGATCCGCGCCAGATGCCGGTCATGCTCGCCATAGAGAAGGGGGAGCAGGGCATTGTCCTCGAATTGCAGCGTGACGCTGCGGCTCTCGGAGGAAGGCGGGGAAGCGGGGCGGTTGCGAAGGGCGAGGGCGTTGCTCAAGCGGCTGTCTTCTCCTGTTGGGCCAATTCTCCCGCGAGGGAGTTGGGGTTGCCGGCGCGGATGAACACCGGCGCGATCTGGCCGGTGAGAGATAAAGGCCCCGGGACGTGCACGGGTTGCAGCCAGGGCGTCCGGCCTGAAAGCTGCCCCGGCTGGCGGCCGGGCCCGGTGAAGAGCACGGGGACGGTCTGGCCGGTGAGGCTCGCGTTGAATTCCGCCTGCTGGTCGCGCAGCAGGGCCTGGACCTCCTGCAGGCGGCGATCCTTCGTCGCCTCATCCACCCGATGCGGCGCGCCGGCGGCGGGCGTGCCGGGGCGTGGCGAGTATTTGAAGGAGAAGGCCTGGGCGAATTTCACCCGCCGGATCAGCGCCATCGTCGCCTCGTGATCCGCCTCGGTCTCGCCCGGATGGCCCACGATGATGTCGGTGCTGAGCGCCAGATCGGGCCGCGCGGCACGCAGGCGATCCACCAGCTCCAGATATTCGGCGGCGGTGTGGCCGCGATTCATCGCCTCCAGCACGCGGTCGCTGCCGGATTGCACCGGCAAGTGCAGGAAGGGCATCACGGCCGGGATGTCCCGATGCGCCGCGATCAGCGCCGCATCCATGTCCCGCGGGTGGGAGGTGGTGTAGCGCAGCCGCGCGAGCCCGGGGATCTCGGCCAGCGCCCGCAGCAGGCCGGCCAGGCCCTCGGCGTGCCACCCCTGCCCGCCTTCCGGCGGGGCACCATGCCAGGCATTCACATTCTGGCCGAGCAGCGTGATCTCCCGCGCCCCCTGCCCCACCAGCTTGCGCGCCTCGGCCAGCACCGCCTCGGCCGAGCGGCTGTATTCGGCGCCGCGGGTGTAGGGGACGACGCAGAAGGAGCAGAATTTGTCGCATCCCTCCTGGATGGTCAGGAAGGCCGTGACGCCCTGGGGCGCGCTGTTCTCGGGCAGGAAGTCGAACTTCTCCTCCACGGGGAAGTCGGTTTCCACCACGGCGCGGCCGGTGCGGCCGGCGCGGGCCACCATCTCGGGCAGCTTGTGATAGCTCTGCGGGCCCAGCACGATATCCACATAGGGCGCGCGGGCGGTGATCTCGGCCCCTTCGGCCTGGGCCACGCAGCCGGCGACGGCCAGCACCATCTCGCCGCCCTCGGCCTCCTTCGCCTGCTTCAGCTGGCGCAGCCGGCCGAGTTCGGAAAACAGCTTCTCCGTCGCCTTCTCGCGGATATGGCAGGTGTTGAGGATGATCATGTCCGCGCCCTCGGGCGCATCCACCGGCGCATAGCCGAGGGGGGCCAGCACATCCGCCATGCGGGCGCTGTCATAGACATTCATCTGGCAACCCCAGCTGCGCAGGAAAAGGCGCTTCTTCGCGGGGGAATCTGTCGTCATGCCGGGTCCTCGCTGCCCGCCCACAGGCAATGCCCTGGAGCGGTCCAGCGGGAGGAGATGCGGAGCTTGAGCCGCGCGGTCAAGAAGAGCGGCCCCGTTCCGGCAAGAGGGGCAGACAATTCATTCCGGCCACGCTCTCAAAACGAGGCCGCGTCGGTCAAGCGGATTCATCGCATCCAGGCGGTGCGAGGCTGAATATCACGGTTCTGCCGCAAGGTGGCGGCCGTCTCGGTGATGGAGCGGCCCAGCCGCGCCGCCAGGGCCTTGCGGTCCGGCATGGTGTCGGGGGCGAAGCTCTCATCCAGCACCACGGTCACCCGCGTGCCGGTGCGGCGCAGCAGCTTCCACGCATGGCTGCCCGTCTCCATGTCGCCATACCAGGCGAAGAGCGGGCGGTCCCGCCGGCCGACCGGCAGCCCGCCCAGGCGGTCATAGACCACTGCCAAGGGCTGGATGCGGGAGGCCGCATCCGCCACCGAGAAGAAGGAGGAGCGGAAGGGCAGCACCCGCGCGCCGTCGCTCGTGGTGCCCTCGGGGAAGAGGATGATGCTGTCCCCCGCCTCGATCCGCGCGCGAAGCTCCTGCACCTCGCTGCCCGTGCGGCCACGGTTGCGGCTGACGAAGATGGAGCGGCCCAGCTTTGCCACCCAGCCGATCAGCGGCCATTGCGCGACCTCGGCCTTTGAGACGAAGCGCGCATCCAGGGTCGCGCCCAGCACCAGGATGTCGAGCCAGGACGAGTGGTTGGAAACGTAGAGGGTGCGCGGCTGCCCGCAGGGCTGGCCGATGACGCGCAGCTTCAACCCGATGATCCAGCACAGGCTGCGATGGTAGAAGCGGGCGAAATGGTTCTTCGCGGGCCCGGAAAACTGCACCAGAACCGCCTGGATCGGGATGCAGAGCAGGGTGAAGAGCACCGCCGTGAAGATGCGGCGGAAGGCGCGGAAACGCCCGCCCACCGGCCTTTCCCCCAGCACGTCATTCCACAATTGCCCGGGCAGGCGCGGCTGGAAGCGCAAGGGGCGCCCCCGCTTCATGCGGCGCGCCTTGGGCTGGGCCCGTTCCACCAGCGGGGCAGCGGTCATGGTCTGCGCTTCCTTGTTCATCCGCGCTGGCTATCGCGCGTTCCGCAACAGGGCAATGACGGGATGGCGAATCCTGCGTGACAGAGGTTGCGGCGCGACCTCCCGGCAGCGCATGTATCGCGATCATGGGGGTGGGTCGGAGATGAGGGTCGCTGTGCTCGGCGCCGGACCGGCGGGAAGCGCCATGGCCGCCATCATGGCGGCGCGCGGCCACACCGTCTCGCTCTGGTCGCCCCGCGGCGGCGGCACCCGGCATCTGCGCAGCGAGATCGCCACGCGCGGCCAGCTGGAGGGGCGCTTTCCCATCCATGTGGCCGCCGATCTCTGGCGCGCCGCCGAACTCTCCGAACTGATCCTGATCGCCCTGCCGGACGAGGCGATGCTGCCCATCCTCCAGCGCCTGTCCGGCGCGCTGATCGGCGCGCCCGATATCCTGCTCGCCCCGGCGGGCGGGCTGGCGCCGGCCCTGCTGCGCCAACTCATGGCGGCGCGCGGCGTCGCGCCGCGGCTGGGCGCGCTGCCCGTGCCGCCGATCCGGGCACGGCGCGATGCGGATGGGGTGGTGGTGGTCACGGCGGTGCGGCCGCGGCTTTGGCTGGGCGCGCTGCCGGCCCCCGCCTGCCCCGGGCTGATGGCCTTGACCGAGGCGCTGTTCGGCCTGCCGGTGGAGCCCCTCCCGGATATCCTGGCCGCCGCCCTGGCGGAGCCCGGCGCGCTGATCGAAGCGGCGCGTCATTTCGCGCCCCCTGGCCTGACCCATGGGCTGGGCCGCCTGCTTCTCGGCTTCGCCGCCGAGCGGGACGCCATCGCCGCCAGCCTGGGGCGCGGCCCCCTGCCCGGCATCGCGGCGCTGGTCACCGAGGGCGGCGGCCTGCCCGACCCTCCACGCCCCCTGGCGGAAACCGGGCTTGGCCTGGAATTCCTGGAGGCCATGGCGCGCGTCAGCCAGACCCCCTGCCCGCTGCTCTCCGGCGCGCGCGCCCTGCTGGTGACCGCCGCGGGCGAAAGCTTCGGCCCACATCCCGTGCTGGCGGCACTGGAGCCCGAGTCGCTGGCGAAGCTGCTGGCATAGGCGCCGCCCACGGATCGGGGTCTGGGGCCTCTCGGCCCCAGCCGCCGGAGGCCTTTTTCTTCCTGAACCTCGAACGCCTCTCAGCGCCCGCCGTTGCAGGCCTGTCGGGCGCGCAAGAATTCCGCCGCCGAGGCATAGGTGTGCTGCCGGGCCAGCACCCGGTTCTGGCATTCCATGATGCGCTGCTGCCGCTGCAACTCGCGCCGGGCGCGCTCCGCCTCGCGCCAGGCGGCGTCGGCCGAGCCATTCGCCAGCGCTTCGGCCGGCAGGGCGAGAAGACCCAGGATCAGGGCGCGACGGGGGCGGGACATTTGGCTCATGCGGGGGCTCCTCACCTGGCGCCCTGGCATATGGGCGGGCGGGGCGGCGGAACTATGGCTCCGCCGCCCCTCCCCTGCGTCAGACGATCCGCGTGCGGATCTCGCCCACGCCCTCGACGAAGCCTTCCAGCACGTCGCCGCGCACCACCGCCGCCACGCCCTCGGGCGTGCCGGTCATGATGAGGTCACCCGGGGCGAGTTCCACCAGCTCGGAGAGATTGGCGATCACCTCCGGCACGGACCAGATCAGCTTGGAGAGGTCGGAGGTCTGGGTGACCTTGCCATTCACCTTCAGCTCGATCTTGCCCTTGGAGGGGTCGAAGCCGGCGGCGGGGATCAGCGCGCCCATGGGGGCGGACAGATCGAAGCCCTTGCCCATGTCCCAGGGGCGGCCGGTCTTCTTCGCCTCGTTCTGGATGTCGCGGCGGGTCATGTCGAGGCCGGCGCAATAGCCCCAGACATGCTTCAGGGCATCCCCCACGGCGATGTTCTTGCCGCCGGTGCCGATGGCCACCACCAGTTCCATCTCGTGATGGAGCGACTTGGTGACGCTCGGATAGGGCATGTCGGCGCCGTTGATCAGCAGCGCATCGGCGGGCTTGGTGAAGTAGAAGGGCGGCTCACGCGTCGGGTCGGAGCCCATCTCGATCGCGTGTTCGGCGTAGTTGCGGCCCACGCAGAAGATGCGGCGCACCGGGAAAAGGGCACTGCTCCCCTGGATCGGCACGGCGGAGATGGCGGGGGGCGGGATCACATAATCGGCCACGGAAGGCTCCTCGGACAGAATGCGACAGGTCTAGACCACCCCGGCGGGGGGCGGAACCAGCCGGCCGGAAAAATGCACCGAACCCGAAATCGAGGCTTGACCCGACTTCGGGCGGAATGAGACAGAACGGTCGCCGGAATCTTGCAACCCTGCCGTGTGCTCTCCGCCTTTCGGCGCTTCTTCGCTGCGAAGAGGCTCTGAAACAGAAAGCGCCCGACCAGGGGGGTGGTCGGGCGCCCGTACTGTTCATACTTCCGATCGGAAAGGTCGGGCGAGCCGATTGGGGGAAATCGGAGCGTCCACCGGCGGATGAACCACCGCCGGCAATTGATTTATAGCCGCGTTCGGGGCCGAAAGCCAAGCCCTATCGACTCGCCTCGGGGAGTCCTTATTCGGCAGCCTCGCGCAGATGCCCGGCGCCGGCCCGGGCGGCGCAGGCGGCGCCGAAAGCCTCGAAAATGCGCCGGCTGAAAGCATCACGCTCCCAGTCATATTCCGGGTGCCATTGCACGCCCCAGGCAAAGCCCGGCGCCGCGCGGACGCGCACCGCCTCAACCGTGCCGTCCGGCGCCCAGCCCATGGCCTCGAGTCGCGGCGCCAGGCGCTGGACGCCCTGGTTGTGCAGCGAATTCACCGGCATTTCATCCTGGCCCGCCAATTCCCGCAGCAGCCCCTCGGGCGCCAGGCGCACCGCATGGGCCTTGCCCGTGCGCACCAGGGGAATCGGCTGGTCGGAGGGCGTGGAATGGTCCATCCGGCCCGGCAGGTCCTGAATTCGCTGGTCCAGGCTGCCGCCCAGCGCCACGTTCAATTCCTGCATGCCGCGGCAGATGGCGAGCAAGGGCACGCCGCGGGCGATGGCGGCGCGGATCAGCGGGAGCGTCGTCGCGTCGCGCTGCTGATCCTCGGGCGTGCCCTCGGCGTGGTCGGGGCCGTCATAATGGCCAGGCCAGACATTGCTGCGGCTGCCGGTCAGGATCAGACCGTCCAGCCGTGGGAGGATTTCCGGCGCGAAGGCCTCGCCCGCCGCGGGCAGCAGCACCGGAACGCCGCCCACTGGGCCGAGCACGACGCGGACATAGCTGTCCGAGGCGGCGTGGTTGGGCGTGTTGAAAATCCCGAAGGCTTTCACACAGCAGGAAATGCCAATGATCGGTCTCATCCCTGCAACAAACCAAGCCGTTGCGGCAGATTCAAGGCAATTGGACGCCAAGCACGTCGAAATTTCATCGCCGCTGCTCCAATTCCTCGCGGAATCGCGGATCATTGAAGGCAAAAAGGAAGGGATCGAAGCGCTCGCCGGTTTGCAACTGGGAGAGGGTGACGCGGGTGCTTCGGCCCTGCGGGTCCAGCACCACCCATTGGCGCAGCGCCATGGGCTGTTCCTCCAGCACCAGCTGGATCTGCCCCTCCGCCGCCTGGCCGGTGCGATGCACCGTCACCCGGAGCAGCCCGCCGGAACGCTCCAGCGCAGCCACGGTGATGTCATCCGAAAGGCGCAGCGGATTGCGCAGCAGGACGCTGAGCGGTGTGGAGGAGAGCGGCACGATGGTGGGTTGGCGCAATTGCCGGTCGTAATGGAAGAACTGCCCATCAGCGGCGATCAGCAGGGTGGGCTCGGGCGGGTCATATTCGAAGCGCATGCGCCCGGGCCGCCAGATCCAGGCCGTGCCCTCGGCCGCGCCGCCGCCCTGGGCGATCTGCAGGAAGCGCGCGCGCAGGGTGGTCATGCCGTTGAAATAGGCCTCCACCCGTGCGAGCGCGGTCCGATCGGCGTCGCTGAGAGCCGGGCGGGTCTGGGCGAGCAGCGGCGGGGCGGCCAGGAGCCCGGGGAGCAGCAGAAGGGAACGACGATCCATGCGCATCTTGTGGTCCTGCGCGATGGCCAAAGGAAGGCCCTTTTCCGGGGATTTTTGGACCTTGCCTTGCGTTGGGCGCGGGGCTGCCCGGCCCCGGACGGCGGGCTCGATCGCGGCAATCTCGCCGGGGGCGTCATGCTGCTTTGCAGCAGGATTCACCCCTCATGGCGAAAATATGGCAAATTCCGGGCACGCAACACTCGATTGATTTTCGTTGTTTATCAATAGGTTCTGGCGAAATATTGAGAAACAACCCTTGACTGGCAACGGGTCACCCTTGCTGTCACAAAGACACTCCAGGTTGCTGCGGGGGAGCAGCGGCCGCTCGGATCGGGGGTCTTCAACACATGGATGGTTTCGCTCCATTGACGCACGGCCCAATGCAATTTGGTCTGGCACTGGCCGGCTCCGGCCAACAGCTGCACGCCCCGGCTGGCTTCGGCGCGCCCTCCTATGGCCCCGCCCTGGTGCGCCGACGCCTCAAGGCCAGCATCGGCTGCCGCGGCATCGGGCTGCACAGCGGCCGCCGCATTTCCCTTACCCTGCATCCGGGCGAGCTGGGCAGCGGCATCGTGTTTCACCGCAGTGACCTCGGGCTGGACATTCCGGCCCGGCATGACCTGGTGGTGGAAACCCGCCTCTGCACGCAGATCGGCCTGCCGGGCCATCCGGAAGCGCGCGTCGGCACCATCGAGCATGTGATGGCGGCCCTGGCCGCCGCCGGCATCGACGACGCCCGCGTCGAGCTGGACGGCCCCGAAGTGCCGATCCTGGATGGCAGCGCCGCGCCCTTCCTCTTCCTGATCGATTGCGCCGGCACGGTGGAGCAATTCGGCGCCCGCCGCGCCATCGAAGTGCTGCGCAGCGTCCGCGTCGAGGACAAGCACGGCGCCTGGGCCGAGCTTTCGCCCAATGTCGAGCCCGCCTTCGATGTGGACCTCACCATTGATTTCGGCGAGACGGCGATTGGCCGCCAGAGCCTCGCGCTGCGCATCTCGGTGGAGAGCTTCCGCCAGGAACTCGCCGATGCCCGCACCTTCACCCTGGCCGAGGATGTGGCCCGGCTGCGCGCCGCGGGCCTGGCCCAGGGCGGCAGCCTGGACAATGCCGTGGTGGTGGATGGGCCGATGATCCTCAATCCGGGCGGCCTGCGCCGGCCGGATGAATTCGTGCGCCACAAGCTGCTGGATGTGGTGGGGGACCTCGCCCTGGCCGGCGCGCCCATCACCGGGCGCTTCCGCGGCCATCGCTCGGGCCATGCGTTGAACAACCAGCTGTTGCTCGCCCTCTTCAGCGATCGCCGCAACTGGCGGCCGACGGGCGGCCACGGCGCGGTCGAGACCCAGACGGGCAAGCGCGTCGCGGCCTGACGCCGGCGGCCGGGACATAGGCGGCCGGAACATAGGCCCTGGGGGGCGCGCCCCTTGTGCGCATCGCCGGCTCCCATGGTATAGAGCCGGCCGATCGGAGCCGATATCGCCCATGCGCCTTTTTCCTCGTTTTCTCCTTGCCTTTCTGTGCACGCTGCCGCTCGCGGGCTGCGGCGTGCAGCAGTGGGACGGCTCCGCCGCAGGGCTGTTCCGCAGCCCGGCCGCCAATTCCGGCCTGGTGGACCGCTCGCCCGAGGCGCTCTACGCCGCCGGCATCGAGGCGCTGCAAGGCCGCCGCTTCCCCCAGGCCGTCGAGCTCTTCGAGACGCTGGAGCGTGAGCACCCCTATTCCACCTGGGCGACCAACGCGAAGATCATGGCCGCCTATGGCGAGTACATGCGCAACCGCTACACCGAGGCCATCGGCACGCTGGACCGCTTCATCCAGCTGCACCCGGCGCATCGCGACATCGCCTATGCCTATTACCTCCGCAGCCTCGCCTATTACGAGCAGATCGCCGACAGCCAGCGCGACCAGCGCGGCACGGAACTCGCCATGCAGGCGCTGCAGGATGTGGCGAACCGTTTCCCCAACACCGCCTATGCCCGCGATGCGCGCCTGAAGATGGACCTGGCGCGGGACCACCTGGCCGGGCGTGAGATGAATATCGGCCGCTTCTACCAGCGCCAGGGCCTTTATGGCGCGGCCATTGGCCGTTTCCGCCGCGTGGTCGAGGATTACCAGACCACCAACCATGTCCCCGAGGCGCTGCACCGGCTGACGGAGCTTTATCTGGCGCTGGGCCTGCGGGATGAGGCGGCGCGCACGGCCTCGGTGCTGGGCCATAATTTCCCGGGCAATGCCTGGTACCAGGACAGCTACGCCATGCTGACGCCCGGCGCGCAAATGGCGCCGCAGGACCGTCCGAACATGTTCCGGCGGGCCTGGAACAGCGTGTTCTAACGGCGAGCGCATGCTCGCCTCGCTCTCCATCCGTGACGTCGTTCTCATCGAGCGGCTCGACCTGAATTTCGGGCCGGGCCTTTCAGTGCTGACCGGCGAGACCGGCGCGGGCAAATCCATCCTGCTCGATTCGCTGGGCCTCGCCCTTGGCATGCGGGCCGAGGCGGGGCTGGTGCGCAGCGGGCAGGCCCAGGCCAGCGTCGCCGCCGTCTTCCAGCCGCCCGAGGGGCATCCGGCCTTCGCCCTTCTCGCCGAACAGGGGATGGAGGCCGAGGACACGCTGGTGCTGCGCCGCGTGGTGCAGGCCGATGGCCGTTCCCGCGCTTTCGTGAATGACCAGCCAGTGGGGGTGGCGCTGCTGAAGCGCCTTGCCGCCACGCTGGTCGAGGTGCAGGGCCAGCATGACCAGGTGGGCCTGGCCGACCCTGCCACCCATGCGGCGCTGCTCGATGCCTTCGGCGCGCATGACGCGGCGCGGGGGCGCGTCGCCACCGCCTACAAGAGCTGGCGCGCGACCGAGACGGCGCTGGCCGAGGCCGAGGCCGCCGTCGCCGCCGCCCTGCGCGACGAGGAATGGTTGCGCCACGCGGTGGAGGAGCTCTCCACCCTCGCCCCGGAAGAGGGCGAGGAGGAGCGCCTCGCCCAGGAACGCCAGGGGCTGCAACAGGCCGAGCGGCGCAACGAGGCCATCGCCAGCGCGCTGGCCGAGATCCAGCCGCGGGACCGCCGCTCCTCCCATCCCGGCAATGCGCTGCGCAGCGCGGCGCGCGCGCTGGAACGCCTGCCGCCCCCAAACGAATCGGCCCAGCCCGCGCTCGCCGCCCTCACCCAGGCGCAGGATGCGCTGGCCGAGGCGGAGCGCCTGCTGGAGCGCCTGGCCGTGGACGCCCTGCCCGATCCCCGCCGGCTGGAGGTGCTGGAGGACCGGCTCTATGGGCTGCGCTCGGCCGCGCGGAAGCATGGCGTGGCGGTGGTGGAATTGCCGGCGCATCTGGACAGCCTGCGCGAGCGGCTCTCGGCGCTGGATGCCGGCACCGGGCGCGTCGCGGCCTTGCAGGCGGCGCGGCTGGCCGCGCGGAAGGATTACGTGGCCGCTGGCGAGGCGCTGACCGCCGCGCGCCGCGCCTCGGCCGCCCAGCTGGAGAAGGCGCTGGCCGCCGAATTGCCGCCCTTGAAGCTCGACCGCGCGCGCGTCGTCATCGAGGTCGCCCCGCGCGAGGAAAGCGCCTGGGGTGCCGATGGGATGGACCGGGTGACGCTGCTGGTCTCGACCAATCCGGGGCAGACGCCCGGGCAATTGGTCAAGATCGCTTCGGGCGGCGAGCTCTCGCGCCTCATGCTCGCCCTGAAGGTGGTGCTGGCGCGCGGCTCGCCCGTGCCGACGCTGGTGTTTGACGAGGTGGATGCCGGCATTGGCGGCGCCACGGCGGCGGCGGTGGGTGAGCGCCTGGCGCGGGTGGCGGAACGCCTCCAGGTGCTGGTGGTGACGCATTCGCCACAGGTGGCGGCGCGCGGGGCGCAGCATCTGCAGGTGGCCAAGGCGGTGCGGGGCGGCAAGGCGGAAACCCGCGTGCTGCCGCTGGATGCGCCCGCGCGGCGCGAGGAAATCGCCCGCATGCTGGCGGGCGAGGTGGTGACGGAAGCGGCCCGCGCGGCGGCGGCGAGCCTTTTGGAAAGCCTCCCGTGATCCGACGCGCGGAAGGCCGGGATGCGGCACCGCTCGCCGCCCAACTGCGCGCGCTGAACACCGAACCCGGCCTGCACCCTGAGCGGATCACGGCGCAGCGCGTGGCGCGCGACCTGATCGCCGATGCGCGGGTGGTGCTGCTGGTGGCGGAGGAGGCCGGGCTGCTGGAGGGCTTCGTCTCCGGTCACCCATTCTACGACAGCGGGACCAGCCGCTGGGGCTGCATCATGAATGACCTCTATGTCGCGCCCGAGGCGCGGCGCCGTGGACTGGGGCGCGCCCTGGTGGCCGCGCTGGCCCAGGCTACGGCCGAGGAGGGCGGCGAATTCCTCTGGTGGGATGCGGATGCGGAGGATGCGCTGGCGCTGGCCTTCCATCGCGGCATCGGCGCGGTTGAAGAACGCACGCACAGCTTCCTGATCGAGGGCGCGCGTTTCGCGGAGATGACGGAGGCCGCATGAGCGAAAGCGCCGAAGCCGAGATCGCCCGGCTGATCACCGAGATCACCGAGCATGACCGGCGCTATTACGAGCAGGATGCGCCCAGCATCAGCGATGCCGAGTATGACAGCCTCATGCGCCGCCTGCGTGCGCTGGAGGCGGAGCACCCGGCCCTGCTGCGCGCCGACAGCCCGACCCAGAAAGTCTCCGGCCGCGCGGCCGAGGGGTTTGCGAAATCGCGCCACCTGGCGCCGATGCTCAGCCTCGACAACGCTTTTGCGCCGGAGGATTTCACCGAATTCGCGGCGCGCATCCGCCGCTTCCTGAGCCTGGGCGAGACCGAACCGCTCGACTTCATCGCCGAGCCCAAGATTGATGGGCTGAGCGTGAACCTGCTCTATGAGGGCGGCCGCTTCGTGAAGGGCGCCACGCGCGGCGATGGGGCAGAGGGCGAGGACATCACCGCCAATCTGCTCACCCTCGCTGATGTGCCGCGCGAATTGCCCGCCCCCTTCCCCGCGCTGATCGAAATCCGCGGCGAGGTTTTTCTCGACCGCGCCGACTTCCTGACCTTCCGCGCTGCCCAGGAAGCGGTGCTGGCCGAACGCGAGGCCCGCAAGGCGCGTGGCGAAAAACTCGGCCCGGCCGTGACCATCCCCGTCAATCCGCGCAATGCGGCCGCGGGTTCGCTGCGGCAGTTGGATGCCAGCATCACCGCGCAACGGCCGCTGAAGCTCTTCGCCTATGCCATGGGCGAGGCGAGCGAGGCGCCGGCCACCACCCATCACGGCTGGCTGGAGACACTGAAGCGCTGGGGCTTCCGCGTGAACCCGCTCTCCACCCCCGTCCGCGAGGGCGCCGCCGATCTGCTGACCGAGACGCCCGCCGCGTTCCAGGCGCGCATGGGGCGGGAACGTCCGGCGCTGGCCTATGAGATTGACGGCGTGGTCTACAAGCTGGACCGGCTGGATTGGCAGGCGCGGCTGGGCTTTGTGGGCCGCGCGCCGCGCTGGGCCATCGCCTGGAAATTCCCGGCCGAGCAGGCGCGCACCAAGCTCCTGCGCATCGAGATCCAGGTCGGCCGCACCGGCGCGCTCACCCCGCGCGCGGTGATGGAGCCGGTCTTCGTCGGCGGCGTCACCGTCACCCACGCGACGCTGCACAATGAGGATGAGATCGCCCGCAAGGATATCCGCGAGGGCGACACCATCCTGCTGCAACGCGCCGGCGATGTGATCCCGCAGGTGGTCGAGGTGGTGGATGCCGACCGGCCGGATCGCGCGCCCCCCTTCGCCTTCCCCACCACCTGCCCGGCCTGCGGCAGCCATGCCGTGCGCGAGAATGACGATGTCGTGCGCCGCTGCACTGGCGGGCTGATCTGCCCGGCGCAGACCGTGGAACGGCTGAAGCATTTCGTCGGCCGCCGCTGCCTGGACATCGAGGGCATGGGCGAGGAGCGGATCGAGACGCTGCACGCCATGGGGCTGCTGCGGGGCCCGGCCGACATCTTCCGCCTGCACACCCATGCCGAACGGCTGGAAGCGCTGGAAGGCTGGGGCAAGCTCTCCACCCAGAAGCTCTTCGACGCAATCGCGGCGCGGCGCAACCCGCCGCTGGAGCGTTTCCTCTTTGCCCTCGGCATCCGCCGCATCGGCGAGCAGAACGCGAAGCTGCTGGCGCGGCATTACCACTCCATCGGCGCGCTGCGCGTGAAGATGGAGGCGGCCCGCATCATCGGCAGCGAGGCGCGGGAGGAGCTGGGCAGCATCCAGGGCATCGGCCCCGCCATCGCCACCGAACTCGTGGAATTCTTCGCCGAGCCGCATAATCTCGACGCGCTGGACGCGCTGCTGGCCGAGGTCACGCCCGAGGATGCGGCGGTGATCGAGGCGGGTGACAACCCCTTCGCCGGCAAGGCGCTGGTCTTCACCGGCACGCTGCAAACCCTCTCCCGCCAGGAGGCGGAGGCGCGAGCCGAGGCGTTGGGCGCCAAGGTCACGAAATCGGTCTCGAAGAAGACGGATTTCGTGGTGGTGGGCGCGGATGCCGGATCCAAGGCCACCAAGGCGGCGGAGCTGGGGCTGCGGGTCCTGAGCGAGGCGGAGTTCCGGGAGATGGCCGGACTCTGAGGGGCGCTGCCAAGACGCCTGGATCAGGCTGGGTTCCTGCCAAATTTCGCTGAGATGGCCCGATGCAGCTTTGGGAATGCGAAATAAAGAGCGCCTCCGGCGGCTGGGGCCGAGGCCCCAGACCCCCTGAATGCCATTCCACACATCAAAATCTGATGGGCTGCCCTCTGATGGATTGGGGTCTGGCGGAGAGGATGATCCAGCGTCTCGGCGCTTCCGCCGCGACGCCCCCGCTCTAACCGCTGAACGGGACGTGCACCCAGCCCTGCATCAGCACGCGCGCGCTGCGGCTCATGATGGCCTTGGTCACCGTCCATTGCCCATCGGCCTGCTGCGCCTTCGAGCCCACGCGCAGCGTGCCGGAGGGGTGGCCGAAGCGCACCGCCTCCCGCTCGCCGCCGCCGGCGGCCAGGTTCACCAGCGTCCCCGGCACACAGCCGGCCGTCGCGATCGCCACCGAGGCCGTGCCCATCATGGCGTGATGCAGCTTGCCCATGGACATGGCGCGCACCAGCAGGTCCACATCGTCCGCGCCGATCTTCTTGCCGCTGGAGGCGGTGTAGTCTTTCGGCGCCGCCACCCAGGCCAGCTTCGGCGTGTGCTGGCGGCCGGCTGCCTCCTCGACCGACTTGATCAGGCCCATGCGCAGCGCGCCATGCGCGCGGATGGTCTCCAGCTTTGCGAGCAGCGCGGGGTCGCCATTGATGTCGTCCTGCAGTTCCGTGCCGGTGAAGCCCAGCGCCTCGGCCTTGAGGAAGATCGTGGGTATCCCCGAATTGATCATCGTCGCCTCGAAGCGGCCGATGCCCGGCACCTCCAGCATGTCCACCAGCTGGCCGGTCGGGAACATCGAGCCGCCATCGGCGTCATCGGCCGGGTCCATGAACTCCAGCTGCACCTCGGCCGCCGGGAAGGTGACGCCGTCCAGCTCGAAATCGCCGGTCTCCTGCACCTCGCCCGCCGTCATCGGCACATGGGAGATGATGGTCTTGCCGATATTGGCCTGCCAGATGCGCACCACGGCCATGCCATCCCGCGGCACGCGGGCCGGGTCCACCAGCCCGTTGCGGATGGCGAAGGGGCCGACGGCGGCGGAGAGATTGCCGCAATTGCCGCTCCAATCCACGAAGGGCTTGTCGATGGAGACCTGGCCGAAGAGGTAATCCACATCGTGATCCGGCCGCGTGCTGCGGCTCAGGATCACCGTCTTGCTGGTGCTGGAGGTGGCGGCCCCCATGCCGTCGGTCTGCTTGCCATAGGGGTCGGGGCTGCCGATCACGCGCATCAGCAGCCGGTCCCGCGCGGGGCCGGGAACCCGCGCGACCTCCGGCAGATCCTCCAGCACGAAGAAGACGCCCTTGCTGGTCCCGCCGCGCATATAGGTGGCGGGAATCCGGATCTGGGGTGCGTGTGCCATGTTCGCGTCCTGCGCAATTCTGGGGGCGCAGGATAGCCCGCGCTCGCGTTTGGGGAAGAAGGCGGTGCGGCGCTACCCCGCCTGGCGCGCCGGCCCTTCGGCCTCCAGGAAATCCTGCGCGAAGCGCTGCAGCACGCCGCCGGCCTCGTAGATCGAGACTTCCTCGGCGGTGTCCAGGCGGCAGGTGACCGGCACCTCGGCCATGCTCCCGTCGCGGCGGCGGATCACCAGCGTCAGGGTCGCGCGCGGCGTGCGCGCACCCACCACGTCATAGGTTTCGGTGCCGTCCAGGCCGAGCGTGAGGCGGTTGGTGCCGGGCAGGAATTCCAGCGGCAGCACGCCCATGCCGATCAGGTTGGTGCGGTGGATGCGCTCGAAGCCCTCGGCGACGATGGCCTCCACCCCCGCGAGGCGCACGCCCTTCGCCGCCCAGTCGCGGGAGGAGCCCTGGCCGTAATCCGCACCCGCCACGATGATCAGCGGCTGGCGGCGTTCCATATAGGTCTCGATCGCCTCCCACATGCGCATGACCTTCCCCTCCGGCTCGACGCGCGCGAGCGAGCCCTTGCGGATGCTGCCATCCTCCTTGCGCACCATCTCGTTCAGCAGCGTCGGGTTGGCGAAGGTGGCGCGCTGCGCGGTCAGATGGTCCCCGCGATGGGTGGCGTAGGAGTTGAAATCCTCCTCCGGCAGGCCCATCCGCGCGAGATACTCGCCCGCGGCGCTGTCCAGCAGGATGGCGTTGGAGGGGGAGAGATGGTCGGTGGTGATGTTGTCCCCCAGCACCGCCAGCGGGCGAAGGCCACGCAGCGTGCGCTCGCCCGCCAGGGCGCCCTCCCAATAGGGCGGGCGGCGGATATAGGTGCTCTGCGGCCGCCAATCATAGAGCGGGCTCACCTTCCGGCGCGCGCCCTGGTTGCCGAACATCGGCGCATAGACCTTGCGGAACATCTCGGGCTTCACGGCGGCGGCGACCACGGCGTCGATCTCCGCGTCACTCGGCCAGATATCCTTCAGCCGGATGTCCTGGCCCTTTGCATCCACGCCCAGCACATCGCGCTCGATGTCGAAGCGGATCGTGCCGGCGATGGCATAGGCGACGACCAGCGGCGGCGAGGCCAGGAAGGCCTGCTTCGCGTAGGGATGGATGCGGCCGTCGAAATTGCGGTTCCCCGAGAGCACCGCCGTCGCATAGAGATCGCGGTCAATGATCTCCTGCTGGATCTTCGGATCGAGCGCGCCCGACATGCCATTGCAGGTGGTGCAGGCGAAGGCGACCACGCCGAAGCCGAGTTGCTCCAGCTCCGTCGTCAGCCCCGCCTCGTCCAGGTAGAGCGCGACGGTCTTGGAGCCGGGCGCCAGCGAGGATTTCACCCAGGGCTTGCGCGTCAGCCCCGCGCGATTGGCATTGCGCGCGAGCAGGCCGGCGGCGATGACGTTGCGCGGGTTGGAGGTGTTGGTGCAGCTGGTGATGGCCGCGATGATGACGGCGCCATCGGGCATCAGCGCCCCATCCTGCTCCACGACCCCGGAGATGCCGCGCGCGGCCAGGTCCGAGACGGGCAGGCGGCGATGTGGGTTGGAGGGGCCGGCCATGGTGCGCACGACCGTGGAGAGATCGAAGCGCAGCACGCGCTCATATTCCACCTTGGTGAGCGCGTCGGACCACAGGCCCGCAGTCTTCGCGTAACTCTCCACCAGCTTGATCTGCGGCTCCTCGCGGCCCGTCAGGCGCAGATAGTCGATGGTCTGCTGATCAATGGAGAACATCGCGGCCGTGGCGCCATACTCCGGGGCCATGTTGGAGATGGTCGCGCGGTCGCCCAGCGTCAGGCTTGAAGCGCCCGCGCCGTAGAATTCGAGCCAGGCGCCAACGACGCGCTCCTTGCGCAGGAACTCGGTCAGCGTCAGCACGATGTCGGTCGCGGTGATGCCGGGCCCGGCCTTGCCGGTCAGCTCCACACCGATGATGTCCGGCAGGCGCATCCAGGAGGCGCGGCCGAGCATCACATTCTCGGCCTCCAGCCCGCCCACGCCGATGGCGATGACGCCCAGCGCATCCACATGCGGCGTGTGGCTGTCCGTGCCCACCAGCGTGTCGGGGAAGGCGACGCCGTCCAGGGTGTAGATGACGGGCGACATCCGCTCCAGATTGATCTGGTGCATGATGCCATTGCCCGGCGGGACGATCTCCATGTTCTGGAAGGCGTGGCGCGTCCACTCGATGAAGTGGAAGCGGTCCTCGTTGCGGCGGTCCTCGATGGCGCGGTTCTTGGCGAAGGCGTCCTTCTCGAAACCCGCATGCTCGACGGCCAGCGAGTGATCCACGA
>JAIYDS010000139.1 GCA_027487385.1 Acetobacteraceae bacterium
AGGCCCGCCGGGAAGCTGGCCAGCATGAAGGTGAAGATCACCGGCATCCACTGGAAGATCTTCTGCTGGATCGGATCGGGCGGCTGCGGGTTCAGCTTCTGCTGGAAGTACATGGTCAGGCCCATGGCGATGGCCCAGGCCGGCAAATGCAGGAAGGTCGGCGGATCGAAGGGGATCAGGCCGAAGAGGTTGAAGAAGTTCGTCGGGTCCGGCGCCGAGAGGTCGAGGATCCAGCCGAAGAAGGGCGCATGGCGCATTTCGATGGTGACGAAGAGCACCTTGTAGAGCGCGAAGAAGACCGGGATCTGGATCAGGATGGGCAGACAGCCCGAGGCCGGGTTGATCTTCTCCGTCTTGTACAGGCTCATCATCTCGGCCTGCATCTTTTGCGGCTCGTCTTTATACCGCTCACGGATCTCGGTCATCTTGGGCGCGAGCAGGCGCATGCGGCTCATGCTCTTGTAGGCTTTGTTCGCCAGCGGGAAGAATGCGATCTTCAGCACCAGCGTGAAGATCAGGATGGCGATGCCCATATTGCCGGTGAGGACAAAGAGCCAGTCCAGACCGTAGAAGAAGGGCTTGGTGATGAAGTAGAACCAGCCGAAATCAATCGCCTTGTCGAAATCCTGGATACGAAGGCGCGTTGCGTAATCATCCAGCAGGCGCACTTCCTTGGCGCCGGCGAAAAGCCGCGTCGCAAGCGTGTCGGTCGCGCCGGCGGCGATGGTGACGGGCGCGGGCGGCGCCACATCCACCTGCCAGCGATCCACCGTGCCATCCTGGATGTGCCGGAAGGCCGAGCGCAGGCGCGTGCCGTCATCGGCGCGGGTCAGCGCCGTCAGCCAATACTTGTCCGACAGGCCGGCCCAGCCCTCGGCCGCCTCATTGTCCCAGGCGGAGCCCAGGGCACGCCGGGGGCCGGTCTGTTCCTTCTTGCCATCGCTATAGGTGATCTCGGTCAGGCGGCCATCCTGCACGGCGATGAAGCCCTCATGCAGGATGAAGAAGCCGGCCACCTGGGGCGTGCGCTCGCGGCGGATGCGGGCCCAGGGCAGAAGCTGGACGGGCTCGGCGCTGGTGTTCCGAACGCGCTGCTGCATGTGGAACATGTAGTTGGCATCGAGGCTCAGCACCGCCTCGAAGATCTGGCCCTGGCCATTGTCCCAGGTGAAGGTGACGGGGGTGGTCGCGGTGAGCGGGCCGCCTGTGACCGTCCAATCCGTTTCATTGTCCGGCACGCGGGTGCGGTTGTCGGCCGAGGTCCAGCCCCATTGCGCGAAGTAGCCCTCCGGCCGGCCGCGTGGGGCCAGAAGGGTGACGAGGGGCGAGTTGCGCTCGATGGTCTCGCGGTAATCCTTGAGGATCAGCGATTCCAGCATCAGGCCGCGGGCCGAGATGCGGCCCTGGATGCGGGGGTTTTCCACCGCGACGGTCTGCGCCGGCGTGACGGCTGCGGCGGCGCTGACCGTTGCCTGTGCTGCCCCAGGGGCCGCGGCCCCGCCCGGCGTGGCGGGAGTTGCGGGCAGCGGCACCTCGGCCGTGCTGGCCGGCGGTGCCGTCACCACGGGGGCCGGCGCCTGCGAGCGGTTATAGACCTCGAAGGTCAGCAGAATGCCGATGGAAAGGGCGATCGCGGCGAGGAGGCGCTTCTGGTCCATGGGTCTCGATCAGGTTTCCGGACGGGCCTGGCCTTGCGAGGCCAGCCGGTTCAGGGAGGGCGGAACCGGGTCATAGCCACCCGGGTGCCAGGGGTTGCAGCGCAGGATCCGCCGCGCCGAGAGATAGCTGCCGCGCAGCGCGCCATGCTCGGTCAGCGCCTCGACGGCGAAGCTGGAGCAGGAGGGCTCGAAGCGGCAATTGCAGCCCAGAACGGGGCGCAGCGTCCATTGATAGGCGATGACGGCGCCCTTGAGCAGCGCAGTGCCCGGATTCATGGCGAGGGGGCGGGACGGGGAACGCCCGCCTTGCGCAGCGCCGATTCGAGGTCGGCCAGCAAGGTGGGGAAGGGGCAATGGCCCGTCGCGTCGCGCGCGATCAAGACCAGGTCAAAGCCCGGGGCCGGCGACGCACCCAGATGCAGGCGGGCGGCCGCACGAAGACGCCGCTTGGCGCGGTTGCGGGCCACGGCATTGCCGATTTTCTTTGTGGCGGTGAAACCGAGCCGGGTTTCCGAGTCCTGCCGGGGCAGGGCCTGCAGAACCAGGCCGTCCCGCGCCGCCTTGCGTCCGGCCTTTGCGGCACGAACGAATTCCGCGCGGCGCTTGAGGCGACCGAGCATGGCTGGCCCTCCCTTTCGCCCCGCGCGGTGGAAGGATCAGGCGGAGAGCTTGGCGCGGCCCTTGGAGCGGCGATTCGCCAGCACCTTGCGGCCACCCACCGTGGCGAGGCGGGCGCGGAAACCATGCCGGCGCTTCCGGACGAGCTTGGAGGGCTGATAGGTGCGCTTCACGGCAGGCTCCTGAGAATCTTCTAGTCAAAAGGGATGGGCCGGCGCTGGAAGAACCAGGCCGGCGGTGCGCGCTGTATAGGGAGCGGCGGGCGGTGGCGTCAACCTCAAGGGCGCGCATCCGCGCTGCGATGATGCTTGCATCCGACCGACCCGAGGCGCCACGCTCCGCGAAAATCAGGAGGAACCGCAGATGATGCACGCCACACGCCGCGCCTTGCTGGCGGCTGGCGCCGGGCTGGCTTCGGCTGGCCAGGCCCTGGCCCAGCCCAACCCCGCCGCGAATTGGCCCGACAAGCCCTGGCGCGTGCTGGTGGGCGGCGCCGCGGGCGGCGCCAGCGACATCTTCATGCGCATCCTGGAGCCCAGCCTGCGCGAAAGCCTGACGCATGGCTTCTGGCTGGACAATCGCCCGGGCGCGGGCGGCATGCTGGCGGCCGAAATCGCGGCCCAGGCGCCGGCCGATGGGTACAACTTCTTCATCAACCACATCGCGAGCAACGGCATCGGCCCGCATCTGCACCGGCGCGCAGGGTTCGAGCCGAACCGCGACCTGACCGGCGTGGCCCGCATCGCCTCCATGCCGAATTGCCTGATCACCCTGCCCTCGCGCGGGTTCCGCAGCGCGGCGGATCTGGTGGCCTTCCTCCGCGCCAATCCGCGCGCGGGGACCTTCGGCTCGGCGGGGGTGGGCACCTCCTCGCATCTGAGCGGGGTGATGTTTGGCCAGCGCATCGGCGTGGAGCTGACCCATGTGCCCTATCGCGGCACGGCGCCGAACATGCAGGCGGTGCTGAGCGGGGAGATCCTCTTCGCCATTGATAACGCCCCCGCCTCCCGCCAGCAGGTGCGCGCGGGCACGCTCACCGCATTGGCGGTCAGCTCCGCCACGCGCTGGTCGCAGCTGCCCGACCTGCCGACCATGCAGGAGGCGGGCATCCCGGATTTCGACGTCTCCTCCTGGTATGGGCTGGTCGCGCCCAGCGCCACCGCCCGCCCCATCGTCGAGAAGCTGAGCGCCGCCGTGCTGCGCGCCCTGGCGGACCCCGCGACCATCCAGCGGCTGCGGGAATTCGGCGCCGACCCCTGGCCGCTCGGCCCCGCCGAGTACAACGCCTTCATGCGCGCGGAAGAGGCAAAATGGGGACCGATTGTACGGGCCGCGGGTGTGACGGCGAACTGACGCGGCGTTTCGGCTTGTTCCGCAGGCGGCGCCGGGCCTAGCCTGACCACGTTTCTGGGAGTGATCGTAGCATGAGCCTGCTCCGCCGCCACCTGATGCTGGGTGCGCTTGCGACACCCGCCCTGGCCCAGCCGGCCCCGGGCGACGGCCCCTGGCCCCAGCGCCCCATCCGCTGCATCGTCCCGCTGCCGCCTGGCGGCGGGACCGATCTCACGGCGCGCGTGGCGATGCGGCGCCTCTCGGAGGCGCTGGGCCAGCCCGTGGTGATCGAGAACCGCCCCGGCGCCGGCGGGACGGTGGGCAGCGAGGCGCTGGCCCGCGCCGCCCCGGATGGCTACACGCTGGGCATCGCGACATCGAGCAGCCATCCCGTCGCTCCCATCTTTCGGCGTGACCTGCCCTATGATCCCGTCACCTCCTTCACGCCCATTACGCTGATCGGCAGCACGCCCTATGTGCTGATCGGCGGGCCTTCGGCGCAGGCGGCGGATTTCCCGGCCCTCATCGCGCGGATCAGGGCCAATCCCGGCCAAGTCATCTATGCCACGGCCGGCGTCACCACGCTGGGCTATCTGCTCACACGGCAACTGGAATTGCTGGCCGGGATCGAGATGCGGCATGTGCCCTATCGTGGCTCCTCCCAGGTCTATCCGGACCTGCTGAACGGGACGGTCAACGTCTATCTCGACAACCCGCCCGCCTCCGCCGCCATGGTGCGGGACGGGCGCTTCACCGCCTATGCCATCACCCGCCCCTCCGTCATGCTGCCGCAGGTGCCGCTCTTTTCCAACTTCGGCATCGCCGGCTTCGACGCGGCCTTCTGGTACGGGCTGATGGCGCCAGCCGGGCTTCCGCCCGCGATCGCCGAGCGGATCCAGCAGGCGCTGGCCGGGGCCTTCCTCTCCGGCCCCGGCAGGGCGGAGCTGGAGGCGATGGACGTCATCCCCGCCATGCCGACGCCGGCCGATTTCTCCCGCATCGTGGCCGATGATGCGCGCAAGTGGCGCGCACTCGCCGACCGGCTCAACATCCAGCCTGAATGAGAGGAATGCAGCCCATGGACGGCATCACCCCGCAATACCGCGTGAACGAGCTGACCCCCGATCCGCGCGTCAGCTTCGACCCCAAGGTCAGCGGCGACTATGTGAAATACGCGCATCGCCTGGCCGCGCGGGGCCTGGTGAACAGCAGCGTGGGCGGCATGGTGATCCGCGTGCCGCATGAGGATTACGAGCAGGGGATCTGCTACGCCAAGCCCCAGGGCGTGAGCCTGGAGGAGGTGGAGATCGAGGATCTGGTGATCACCGACATCCCCCATGGCCGCATCCTGGCGGGCAGCCGCGCCACCACCGTCGGCCACCAGATGAACCGTGAAATCCTGCGGCTGCGCCCGGATGTGAACTGCGTCATCCATCTGCACCACGACGAGACCATCGCCTTCCTGGCCGCGGGCTATGAGGAGTTCCGCTCCTTCAGCCTGACCTATGGTTTCCTGATGCAGAAGCCCGCGCATTACCTGCCGGCCTCCATCAACGTCGAGGAGGATGTGGCGCCCATCAAGACCTTCATCCAGGACACCAACTGCATCATCATGCGCCGCCACGGCTTCACCGTGCTGGGCCGCACGCTGTCGGAGGCCTATCACCGCACCTGCGTGCTGGTGAGCGAGGTGAAGCGCAACATCATCGTGGAGACGCTGTGCTCGCTGAACGGCAAGACGCCGGAATACATCTCGGATGAGGATCTGGCGAAGATGGGCACTTATGGGGACAAGGTGATGTATCCCGAGCTGATCAAGCGCCAGGCCTGAGGGGCGTGGGATTTCGCGTCGGCGTTGATATCGGCGGAACCTTCATTGATTTCTGCGTCTGGGACGAGGCGACGCAGGAGATCACCAGCCTCAAGGTGCTGACCACGCCGGAGACGCCGGGCGCCGAACTGCTGCGCGGCCTCGCCTTGCTGGAGGAGCGCCATGGCGTGCGGCCGGCCGCGATCACGCGCTTCGTGCATGGCACCACGGTGGGCATCAACACCGTCATCCAGCGCAAGGGCGCGCGGCTGGGCCTGATCACCACCGAGCGCTTCGAGGATGTGGTGGAGCTGGCCAGGCTGCGCATGCCCGAGGCCTATTCGCTCTTTTCCCGCCGCGGCGCGCCCCTGGTCTCGCGCGATTGCGTGTTTGGGGTGCGGGAGCGCGTGCTCTCCGATGGCAGCGTGGAGCAGGCGCTGGACGAGGCTTCGGTGCTGGCCGCCATCGGGAAGCTGCGAGCCAAGGGGGTGGAGGGCGTGGTGGTGGCCCTGCTCAACGCCTATCGGAAACCCGACCACGAAGCCGCCGTGGTGGCGCTGGTCGAGCGCCATGCGCCGGAGCTTTTCGTCTTTCGCTCCAGCGAGGTCTGGCCGGTGATCCGCGAATATGAGCGGACGACGACGGCGCTGATCAACGGCTATGTTCATCCCAGGATCCGCGACTATCTGGACCGTCTGATCGGCGGCCTGGCCGAGCGCGGTGTGACGGCGCAGCCGCTGGTCACGAAGTCCAATGGCGGCATCATGGCGGCCGAATTGGGCAAGCGCGCCTGTGTGGGCATGGTGCTTTCCGGCACGGCCTCGGGCGTCATGGGTGCCGCCTTCGTGGCGGGCGAGGCGGGGGTGATGAATGCCATCACGCTTGATATCGGCGGCACCAGCGCGGATGTGGCGCTGATCATCGGCGGCCAGCCGCAGTTTGGGCTGGGCGAGAAGATCGGCGATCTGCCCCTCTACATCCCCTCGGTTGCCGTTTCCTCCATCGGCGATGGTGGCGGGTCCATTGCCTGGGTGGATGGGTTTGGCGTGCTGAAGGTGGGGCCGGAAAGCGCCGGTTCCTCGCCGGGGCCAGCCTGCTACGGGCGCGGCGGCAGCCGCGCCACCATCACCGATGCCTTCGCCGTCTGCGGCTTCCTGGGCCAGCATGACCTGGCCTATGGCGCCTTCCGGCCGGATGTGACGCTGGCGCGCGCCGTCATTGGCGAACTGGCGGCGCGCATGGGCCTTGGCGTCGAGCAGACGGCGGAGGCAATTATCCGCATCGCCATCTCCGGCATGTTCGCCGAGGTGAATAAAATGGTCGCGCGCTATGGGATTGATCCGCGCGATTTCGCGCTGCTGACCTTCGGTGGCGCGGGGCCGATGCTGGGGGGCTTCCTGGCGCGGGAGCTGGGCATGCGGCGGGTGCTGATCCCGGCGCGGCCGGGGGTGGTCAGCGCGCTGGGCGGCCTGGTCGCCGATGTGAAGAACGACTTCATCCGCACCCTCTTCATCACGGCCGAGCCGGGAGATGCGGCGGCGCTGCGCGCGGCGGGGGAGGGGCTTTCGGTCCAGGCGCTGCGCTGGCTGCGCGAGGAGCAGGGTTTTCTCGGCGAGGCTGCCCCGGCCTGGTTCGCCGATATGCGCTATCGCGGGCAGTCCTATGAGATCGAGGTGCCGCTGGAGCCTGGCTGGATCGAGACGGCCGCCATGGCCGAGATCGCCGAGGCGTTCCACCGCGCGCATGAGGGGATCTATGATTTCTGTGATCGCGGGGCGCCGGCGCAGATCGTGAATCTGCGCCTGGTCATGTCCGGCCCTTCGCCCAAGCCCGTGCTGCGCCGTCTCCCGGAGGCCCTGTCCGGCGCGCCCCCCGTGGCGCAGCATTTGCGGTGCTTCTTCGATGGCGGCTGGCATGAGGTGCCGCTCTATCAGCGGGAAGCGCTGGGCTTCGGCCATCGCTTTGCCGGCCCTTGCGTGGTGGCGCAGGAGGACACGACGAGCTGCATTCCGCCCGGCTTCACGGCGGCGGTAGACGCGCAAGGCAACATCCTCCTGGAGGCCGAGTGATGCGCGTAGAGAAGCAGCGCTGCCCCATTTCTGGGGTCTGGGGCCCCTCGGCCCCAGCCGCCGGAGGCCATTTTTCTTCGGAGGCGCTGCAATGGACAAGGTGACGCTCGAGATCCTGGCCAACCACACGAGAGCCGCGGCCGAGAACATGGCCTATACGCTCTACCGCACCGCGCATTCGACCTTCGTCAAGGAGACGGAGGATTTCACCATCCAGATTCTCGACCCGCAGGGCCGCACCGTCGCGGTCCCGCTGGATCTGGGAGCCACCTGGTATCCGGGCCTGGATTATGGCGCGGCCATCGCGATGATCGCGGATTACAAGCCCGGCGATGTCGGCTTCACCAATGATCCCTATTCCGGTTTTCTCTCGACCCATGCGCCCGATCTGCACATGTGGAAGCCGATCTTCCACGAGGGTGAGCTGCTCTGCTGGGTGTCGGGCCATATTCACAACACCGACATGGGCGGGGCGGTGCCGGCGAGCCTGTCGCGTGCGCTGACGGAGATCCATCAGGAGGGCATCCGCTTCCGGCCCTCGAAGATCTACCGCGAGGGGGTGCTGAACACGGAATTGGTGGATGTGATGCTCACCAATGTCCGCAAGCCCGAGCAGAATCTGGGCGACCTCAAGGCCTTTGTCGGCGCGCTGAACACGGGCGAGCGCAAGGTCCGCGAGATGATCGCGAAATTCGGCGCCGACACGCTGCGCGAGGGCTTCGGCGCGCTGCTGGATTATGCCGAGCACCAGGCGCGCGACATCCTGCGCTCCATCCCCGATGGCGAGTATTTCTTCGCCGATTTCGCGGATGAGGATGGGCCCGAGGGCTATCCCGCGCGGCTGGCCGTCACGCTGAAGATTCAGGGCGATGCGGCGATCCTGGATTTCACCGGGACGGACCCGCAGCTCACCTCCTCGCTGAATGTGCCCACGGGCGGGAATCCGCGGCACACGCTGATGCTCGTGGGGGTGTACTATGTGCTCTACACGCTCAATCCGGGCCTGCTGCTGAACCAGGGGCTGACGCGGCCCTTCACCTGCATCCTGCCCGAAGGGACCATGGTGAATCCGAGCTTCCCGGCGGCCGTCGGCATGCGCAGCCTGAGTTGCGCGCGGCTGCGCAGCCTGGTCTTCGGTGTGTTTGGGCTCGCCATGCCCGAGCGCATGCCGGCGGCCCCGGCAGGGTCGAGTTCCATCGTCAACGTCATGACGCATGATGACCGCACAGGGGAGGCGATCATCGCGGCCGTGAATCCCGTGGTGGGCGGCGGCGGCGGCATGCCGCATGGCGATGGCACGGATGGCTCGGGCGCCGATGCCGCCTACCTCAAGAACACGCCGATCGAGATCACCGAGGCCGAGGTGCCCATCCGCTTCCGCTGCTACGGACTGGCTTCCGGAACAGGCGGCCCGGGCCGCTGGCGCGGCGGCATGGCGACGCAGATGGAGTTCCAGGTCTTCACGCCGAACACGCGCATCACCGCGCGCAACCGGGACCGCTGCCGCTTCCAGGCCTGGGGGATTTTGGGCGGCAAGGCGGGCCGCGCCTCGGAGATGATGGTCAACCCCGGTCAGCCCCACCAGCGCCTGCTGAACAACATCGACACCTTCGCGGCCGGCCCCGGCGACATCATCCGCATCACCTCGCCCGGCGGCGGTGGCCGGGGTGACCCTCTGGACCGCGAGCCCGAGCGCGTGCTGCGCGACGTGGTCTGCGCCTATATCACGGAGGAAGCGGCCGAGCGCGATTATGGCGTGGTGATCCGCGACGGCATCTTGGACGAAGCCGCCACCGCAGCCCTGCGCGCCAACCGCCGCAGCAACACGCCCCACCCGCATTTCCACTTCGGCGCCGAGCGCGAGGGCTTCGAACGCGTCTGGACGCAAGCCGCCTATGACGCGATGACCGAAATCCTCGCCGGCCTGCCCATCCACTGGCGCTACTTCGCCAAGCGCAAGCTGATGGAGGCGATCACGCAGGAGGGCAGCGGTGCGGCTGAGATCCGGGCCGCCTGGGCCGATATTCGTGCTGGCCTGCCGCAGCTGCGCGCTCAGACGTAGCCCGGCCCCTCGATCGCGGGGTGCTTGATGAGGAATTCCTCGTTCACTTCCACGCCGATGCCCGGCGCCTCGTTCGGCCGCACCGTGCCGTCGGGATGGATGCGCCAGGGCAGGCTGCAGAGCTCGTCACGGAACTTGTTGGCGCGGCTGATATCCGCCTCGAAATAGCCCGGGTTATCAATGGCGCAGAGCAGGTGGATCGAGGCCGCCTGGTTGATCCCCGTCATCGAGGAATGCGGGTGGAAGGGAATCTTGAAGGCGCTGCCCATGGCGGCGATGCGCATGCACTCCGTGACGCCGCCCGCCTTGGACAGATCGCCCTGCCAGATGCGGATCACCCCATCCTCCAGCACGCGGGAGAATTCATAGCGGGTGAAGTGGTTCTCGCCGGCGGCGAGCGGCGTGCGGCCATAGCCGGCGGCCTGCTTGTAGCTGGCATGGTCATGCGCCGGGAAAGGCTCCTCCAGCCAGCCGATGTTCAACTCGTCCATGACGGGCATGACCTGGCGCACATCCTCGATGCGATAGCCGATATTGGCGTCGGTCAGGATTTCGATGCCTTCGCCGAAGGCGTTGCGCACGGCCTGCATGCGCTCGATATCGGCGCGGGGATTGTCACCCACGCGCAGCTTCACGGCCTTGTAGCCGGCCTCGATATGCGGCGCCGCCTCGTCGATCAGCTGCGCCGGCGGCTGGTAGCCGAGCGCCACGCCGCCGGCATAGGCCGGGATCGGCTTGGAGCGGCCGCCCAGCAGCTTGTAGAGCGGCCAGCCGCAGGCCTTGCCGCGAATGTCCCAGAGCGCCATGTCCATTCCGCTCATGGCGAGCGAGGTGCCCGCACCCATCCCGTGGGAGGCGAGCTGATACTGGTAGATCTTCGCCCAGATGCCGACGACGTCGCTAGCATCCATGCCGAGCACAAGCGATTTCAGCGTGGTCTCGATCAGCCGCGCGACGGCGGTGTGCGCGCGGCCGTGATGGGATTCGCCCCAGCCGACGATGCCATCCTCGGTGGTGATCTTCACCATCACGGCGTCGCGCTTCACCGCCTGGCCGATGCCCAGGCGCGGGCCGCCGGGGGGCAGGGCGAAGCTGGTGGGATAGGCCTTGATGTCCACGATCTTCATGGGCGTTTTCCTCAATGTTTGACGGCAGGGTGCTGCCTTGCGCGGGGACTGGCAAGCGGGCCAATATCGCGGCGCAGCAAAGGACGAGGATCATGGCCGAACCGAAGCTTGTGCTTCCGACGATGGATGCGATCACGCGCTGGCAGGGGATCGCCGTGCCCAACGCCGCGGCGCGCCATGGGCTTGCGGATTTCGCGGCGCTGATCGCCGATCTGGAGGCGCTGCGCGGCGAGATGGGCTTCGAGGAGGAGCCCGCGGGCTTCGAGGCGGCACTGCGTGATTGCAAGGATGCCGAAGCGTGACCCCGGACGCGCTCTCCGAACTCTCGATGACCGAGGCCGCGGATGCTTTTGCCCGCGGAGAAGTGACCGCGCGCGTGCTCGTGGAGGCCATGCTGCATCGCCTGGCGCAGCATGAGCCGAAGGTGAACAGCCTGATCCGCCTGGATCGTGAGGAGGCACTGCTGGCCGCCCATGCGGCGGACAAGGCGCGCGCGGCGGGCCGGCCACTAGGCAAGCTCTCCGGCGTGCCGATGCTCCACAAGGACATGTATTACCGGCAAGGCAAGGTCAGCACCTGTGGCAGCCGCATTCGCCGCGACTTCGTGCCCCCTGTGACGGCAACCGTGCTGCAGCGGCTCGACGCGGCCGGCGCGATCGATGCCGGCACACTGAACATGGCCGAATTCGCGCAGAACCCGACCGGGCACAACGCGCATTTCGGCGATGCGATGAACCCCTGGAATGCCGCGCATTGCACGGGTGGTTCCTCCTCCGGTTCGGGGGCGGCGGTGGGTGCGCGCATCGTCACCGCCGCGCTGGGTTCGGACACGGGCGGCTCCATCCGGCTGCCGGCGGCGATGTGCGGCGTCACGGGCCTGAAGCCCACACAGACGCGGGTGCCGCGCACCGGCGTCATGCCGCTCTCCTTCTCAGCCGACAATGTGGGGCCACTCTGCCGCACGGCGCGGGATGCGGCACGCTTCCTCAGCGTCATCGCCGGCCCCTGCGCGGGTGATCCGACCAGCGCGCGTGAGCCGGTGCCGGATTACGAGGCCGCACTCACCGGAAACATTCGCGGCATGCGCATGGCGGTGATCGAGCCCTGGTTCTTCGACAATATCGAGGAGCCGGTGGTCGCGGCCTTCGAGGCCGCCATCCGCACCCTGCAAGGTCTTGGCGTGCGGACCGAGATGGTCAGCCCCGCTTCGATGCGCGCCATCACCACCTATACGGCGCTGGTCTCGCGCGTGGAGGGGGCGACGATCCATGCGAATTGGATGCGCGAATGCCCCGGCGACTACGCCACCCATCTCTCGGCGCGGATCTATGGCGGCTATGCGATTCCCGGCACGGCCTATCTGGAGGCGCTGTCGCGCCGCGGCCCGCTTCTCCGCCGCTTCTGCGCCGAGGCGCTGACGGGTTACGACGCCGTTCTGACGCCCACGCTGCGCAGTCGAGTGCCGACGCGCGCCGAGACCGATATCGACGCCGACCCGGAGAATTGGGGGCGCTTCATGGCGCTCTCCGCCAATACGCGGCCCTTCAACTATCTGGGCTTGCCGACCATCAGCGTGCCGGCCGGCTTCGATGATCGCGGCCTGCCGATCGGCCTGCAGATCGCGACGCGGCCCTTTGGCGAGGCGAGACTGCTGCGCATCGCCGATGCCTTCCAGCGCGAGACGGATTGGCACAAGCGCAACCCGCTGCCGTGACGGCGCCCGTTCCCCCGCAGCCGGAAGCGGTGAATCGGCCGCTGCTCCCAAAGCTTGGCATCGGGCTGATGTGCAAGCCGCCCGTGCCCGGCGTCAGCAAGACGCGGCTCGCCGCCGTGCTCGGCGCCGAGCGCGCGGCCGCCCTGGCTGGCGCCTTCCTGGCCGACAGCGCCGCCTTGGCCCGGCAACTCGCCACGCGCGAGCACGCGGCGCTGACCGGCTTCTACACCCCGGCCGATGCGGGCGATGCCATGGCGGCACTATTGCCCGGCTGGGACCTGGCGCCGCAGGGGGAGGGGGATCTGGGCGCCCGGATGGGCGAGGCCGTGGCGCATCTCTTCGCCGCCGGGGCCGGGCGCGCGCTGCTGCTCGGCACCGATGCGCCGACGCTGCCGCCCGCGCTGCTGGAATTGCTGCTGGCCGCGCTGCGCGATGGCGCGGATGCCGCGCTGATCCCCGCGCTGGATGGCGGCTATTGCGCCATCGCCTTCGCCCGCCCGTTGCCGGCGCTGCTGGCGGAGATGCCCTGGAGCACGCCCGCGCTGCTGGAAGCCACCAAGGCGCGCGCCGCAAGCGAGGGGCTGCGGCTCGACAGGCTGCAAGCCTGGCATGATGTGGATGAGGCGGAGGATTTGGCCCTGCTGCGCCTGTCGCTGGATGGCGCGGCGCCGCCGGGATGCTCGCCGCTGCCCGGCTTTCGGGCGAGTGCCACGCGGAATGTGCTGGGCTGAGGCCTCAGGCAGGGTCGTAGCTGTGGCTCTCGTAAAGGATGCAGCCGCCCTCGCTGCGGAAGGGGCCATGCCAGGCGCCCGGCGGGCGTGAGGCATAGGTCCAGGGCAGGAATTTCTCGCCGCCTTTCCCCTCGGCGTCATTGCCGACGAAGAGATCGCCGCTCACCAGGAACACCTCCTCCCAATAATCATGCACGAAGGGGGCGGTGGTGAAGGCGCCGGGCGCGAAGCGCAGCAGGCGGGTGCGGCAGCCGCGCTTGCCCACCTCATCCAGCGCGCCGGCCAGGATCTTCTGCTGGATGCCGGGCGGGTAGCCGGGCGGCGTCTCCCATCCCGTGCCGAGATCCAGCGTGTGGAATTCCAGATGGGCCTTGTTGATGGGCATGGCGGACTCCCTGCTTTGCCAAAATGCTGAAGAAACTCAGCCCTGCTGTCCATGGGGATCGGCGGCGCGGCGCGGGAAAAAAGCGTTGCAATGGTTAATCTAGTTAACCTAGCCTTGCGGGATGACGAAACGCCGCGCCGCCTCGCCAAGTCCCGCGCCGCTGACCACCTCCAGGCCGGCGCTGCTGGAGGATGGCTCGGATGCCGCCTTTCGCCGGCTGGTGAATGGGTTGCTGGCGCTCTCGCAACGCCACCAGGCGCTGCGCGACGGGCATGCGGCGCGCATCGGCCTCGCCGGCCCCGCCTATTCCATCCTGATCTCCGTGCTGCATCTGGGCACCCAGGGCGCCGTCTCGGTGAGCGATGTCGCGAGCCACATGAAGGTGAGTGCCGCCTTCATCACTTCCGAGACGAACAAGCTGGAAGCCGCGGGCTTGCTGGAAAAGCGCCGTGATCCGCAGGATGGGCGCCGCGTGCAGCTCGCTGTTACCGCGGCTGGGAGCGCCCGCCTCGCCGCGCTCGCGCCCACGCAGCGGCTGGTGAATGACATCGAATTCGGCCCGCTGAGCCGCGCGGAATTTCGCACGCTGCTGCGTCTGGTCGAGAGCCTGACCGGTGCGGCCGACCGCGCGCTGGAATTGCAGCGCGCGCTGGCCGCCGAAGACCAGCGCGGTGCCGCATGAACCCCCAGGGAGTGTCCTCAGATGGCTGACGTGAAAACCGGTGCCCAGCACATCGCCAGCTTGCGCGATGGCCGCAGCGTCTATCTGGACGGCGGCCTCGTCGCCGATGTGACGACACATCCCGCCTTTCGCGGCGCCGTGCAATCGGCCGGGATGCTTTATGACCATCAGGCGCGCCCTGAGAATATCGAGCGCATGACCTTCGATTGCGGCGGCGGCCGGCGCGCGAGCCGCGCCTGGCAGATGCCCCGCTCGCGCGAGGAGCTGGTGGCGCGGCGCCAGGCGCTCTCCGACTGGTCGGCGCAATCCTGCGGCTTCATCGGCCGCAGCCCGGATCATGTGGCCTCCGCGCTGATCGGCCAGGTCATGGGCATCGAGGTCTTCGAGAAGCATGGCCCGGCCCGCGCCAAGGCGCTGCGCGACTATGTGGCGGAAGCCACGCGGCAGGACTGGTTCCTGACCTATGTCATCATCAACCCGCAGGCCGATCGTTCCAAGGCCTGGGGCGAGCAGGCGGAGCCCGATCTCTCCGCGCGCATCGTGGATGAGGATGCCTCCGGCATCACCATTCGCGGCGGCAAGATGCTCGGCACCTCCTCCATCATGGCGAATGAGGTGCTGGTGGCCAATTTGCAGCCGCTGAAGCCGGGTGAGGAAGACCTCGCCTTCTCCTGCGCGCTGCCGATGAACACCAAGGGCCTCAAGGTCCTCTCGCGCAAATCCTATGAGGCGCATGCGGTGAGCGAGTGGGACAACCCGCTGTCCTCGCGCTTCGATGAGAATGACGCGGTGATGTGGTTCCAGGATGTGAAGGTGCCGTGGGAGCGTGTCTTCGTCCACCGCGACACCGACATGTGCCGCGCCCAGTTCCATGACACCTGGGGCCACACGATGCAGAACTACCAGGCGCAGATCCGCCTGACGGAGAAGCTGCGCTTCCTCACCGGCATTGCCCGCCGCGTGGCCGAGACCATCGGCACGGTGAACATGCCCCCGGTGCGGGATGCGCTGGGCAAGCTGGCCGCCCAGGCGGCGGGGGTGGAGGCCATCCTGCATGGGATGGAGGCCTCGGGCTCGCAGCAGGGCGAATGGTTCGTGCCGCACAAGCACATGATGTATGCGGCCCAGGTTCTGACGCAGGAGCTTTATCCGCAGATCGTCTCCACCATCCGGGACCTCGCGGGCGGCGGCATGATCATGCTGCCTTCCTCCGCCGCGGATTACGGCAATCCCGAGATCGCGCGCATCATCCGCACCACGCAGCAATCGCCGGTCGCCACGCCGGATGAGCGGGTGAAGTTCATGAAGCTCGCCTGGGATGCGGTGGGCAGCGAATTCGCCAGCCGCCATCTGCAATACGAGATGTTCTACGCCGGCGCGCAATTCGTCACGCGCGGGCATTCCTGGCGCACCTATGACTGGGACCGCGCGCTGCGCATGGTGGATGGGCTGCTCGACAGCTACACCATGCCCGAGGCCCAGGCTGCCGGCCGCGCGGCATGATCGCCCAGCAGCTCGTGAACGGGCTGATGCTGGGTGGCATTTACGTTCTGGTCGCCGTTTCCTTCACGCTGTTCTTCGGCTGCCTAAATTTCCTGAACTTCTCTGTCCCCGCGCTCTTCATGCTGGGCGGCTTCCTGACCTGGGCCGGTGTTGCGGCCGGCCTCTCCTGGCCGCTGGCCGTGCTGCTGGCCCTGACGGTCGCCGCACTCGCCTCGCTGCTGGTCGAGCGGCTGACCTGGCGATTGCAACGCGGCGGGCCGCCGCTGATTCCACTGGTCTCCTCGCTCGGCTTTCTCATCCTCTTCGAGAATCTCGTGCTGGTGCGCTGGGGCTCGGATGCCCGCGCCATTCCCTCGCCCTTCGGCGATGCGAATTGGCGCATCGGCGATGTGGTGATCGGGCTGCCGCAGCTCTTTGGCCTGATCCTCTCCATCAGCCTCGTCTTCGGGCTGCAGGCATTGCTCAAGCGCACCAAGCTCGGCCGCGGCATTCGCAGCCTGGCCGAGAATGCCGAGACGGCGACGATGCTGGGCGTGGAGGTGGATCGCGTGGCGCCGCGCCTCTTCCTGCTGGCGGGGCTGTTCTGCGCGCTGGCGGGGGTCCTCTTCTCGCTCTCCTATCAGCTGGTCTCGCCCTACATGGGCGACCAGGTGGCGCTCAAGGGGCTATCGGCCATGGTGCTGGGAGGCATGGGCAATATCTGGGGTGCCGTGATCGGCGGGCTCGTCATCGGGCTGGTCGAGATCTTCGCCGTCGGCGCGCTCTCGGCCGATCATGTGAATGTGGTGGTCTTCGGCATCCTGCTGCTGAGCCTGATCATCAAGCCCACCGGCCTGTTCGGGGACCCCGCGCTCGGGCAGCAAAAACTGTGAGCGGCTACACCGCCGCCATCCTGACCCTGCTCGCGATCAACATCATCGCCGCCTATGCGGCCTGGCTGCCGCTCGCGGCGGGGCAGGTGAATCTGGGCACGGCCGGGTTCATGGCGATCGGCGCCTATTCCTCGGCCGTGCTGAGCAATGAATTCGAATGGTCGCTCGCCACCGCCATCGCGGCGGGCGCGCTTTGCGCGGGCGGCTTTGCGATGGCCATTGGCGGGCCGGTGCTGCGCACCCGCGGGCTTTACCTCGCGCTCGCCACGCTCGCCTTCAATGAGGTGGTGCGCGGCATCCTGATCAACCTGGACGTGGTGGGGGGGGCCGCCGGCTATCCGGTGATCGGCCATCTGGGCCTGGCGCCCATCGCCGCCTGCGCCGCGGGCGTCTTCCTGCTGGCGCTGTGGCTCGGTGCCAGCCGGCTGGGCATGAACCTGCACGCCATCGAGCAGGATGAGACGGTGACGGCGCTCTTCGGCGTGCATGTGCCCTTCACGCAGCTCACCGCCTTCACCATTGGCGGTGCGTTGGCCGGTCTGGCGGGCGGGCTCTACGGGCATCACTTCTCTTTCATCGAGGGGCAGCATTTCAGCGTGTTGCTCTCGGTAACGATCGTGCTTTCGGTGGTGCTGGGCGGCACGCAGACGGTCTGGGGGCCGGCCATCGGCGCCGCCTTCTTCACCCTGCTGCCTGAGATTTTCCGAGGCGCGGCCGCCTGGCGCTACGTGCTTTTCGCCGCGGCCGTCATCCTCGTCATGGCCATCCGCCCGCAGGGACTGGTCACGCGCGCCGATCTCATGCGGCTGCGCCGGGCGGTGCGGCCAGCATGACCGCGCCGCTGCTCGACATTCGCGGGCTGCGCAAGAGCTTTGGTGGCCTGGATGTCGTGCGGGGGCTGGACCTGCAGGTGGCGCCGGGTGAGCGGGTTGCGCTGATCGGCCCCAATGGCGCGGGCAAGACCACCGTCTTCAACCTCATCAACGGCTATTACGCGCCGGATGCCGGGGAGATCCGGCTGGGTGGCGTGGACCTGGTGCCCATCGCACCCCGCCGCCGCATCCGCCACGGCCTGGCGCGCTCCTTCCAGAATATCCGGCTGATCGGCCATCTGACCGTGCTGGAGAATGTGCTGCTCGGCGCGCATGTGCATGCCGGCGGGCCGCTCGCCATGCTGCTGCCCATGGGCCTTGGGCGTGGCCGCGCCCTGCGCGAGGAAGCGCGTGCAAGGCTGGCCGAGGCGGGGCTGGCTGGCCATGCCGGCAGCCTGGCCGCCGGCCTCGCCTACGGCCTGCGCAAGCGCGTCGAGGTGGTGCGCGCCCTGATGGCGCGGCCGCGCCTCCTGCTGCTGGACGAACCCTGCGCCGGGCTGAACACGCAGGAGCGCGGCGCCCTGCTCGCCGAATTGCACCGCGTGGCCGAGGGCGGCGTGACCCTGCTGGTGGTCGAGCATGACATGCATTTCGTGGGCGGCCTCTGCCAGCGCGCCGCCGTGCTGAATTTCGGCGAGAAGATCGCCGAGGGCAGGCCGGCCGACATCGCCCGCGAGCCCGCGGTGATCGAGGCCTATCTGGGCCATGCGCCGGAGCGCTATGCCCATGCTTGAGGCCAGTGGGCTCTCCGCCGCCTATGGGCCGGTGAAGGCACTCACTGAGGTGTCGCTGCGCGTGGATGAACGCGACGTCCTGGCCGTGCTCGGCGCCAATGGCGCGGGGAAGACCACGCTGCTGCGCACCTTGCTGGGCCTGCTTCCGGCGCTGTCCGGCACCATCCGCTTCCTGGGCGAGGACATCACCCGCCTGAAGCCCGCCGAGCGCGTGCGGCGCGGCCTGGTCATGGTGCCCGAGGGCCGCCGGGTGCTGACCAGCCTGACGGTGGAGGAAAACCTCCTCATGGGCGCCTATCCGCGCCGGGATGCGCCCGCTGCTTCCGAGCTGGACGCCATCTACGACCGCTTCCCCAATCTGGCGCAGCGCCGCCACATGAAGGCCGTCGTGCTCTCCGGCGGCGAGCAGCAGATGCTGGCCATCAGCCGCGCCATGATGGCGCGGCCGCGGCTGATGATGCTGGACGAGCCCTCGCTCGGCCTTTCACCGCGCCTGACGGCCGAGGTCTTCGCCCTGATCGCGAGCCTGAATGCCGAGGGCATCGCCATTCTTCTGGTCGAGCAGAACGCCATGCTGGCGCTGGAAGCCAGCCGCCATGCGCTGGTGCTCGAACTCGGCCGCACCGCCTTTGACGGCCCTTCGCCCGCGCTGCTGCGGGATGACCGCGTGCGCCGCGCCTATCTGGGCGGCAGCGCGCCCGAGGATTCGCCCCACCACACCCCACCGGAAGGAGTTTCCCCATGATCCGCCGTCGCCCCCTGCTGCTGGCCGGGCTTGCCCTGCCGGCCATCGCCACCGCTCAGGCCGGCCCGCTGCCGCTCGGCTTCACCACGGCCAAGTCGGGCAATTGGGTCTCGCTGACCCGCCGCAACGAGATCGCGGTGAACCTCGCCGTCGAGGAGGTGAATGCGGCCGGCGGCATCCATGGCCGGCCCATCGCCATTCGGACCTTCGACACCGCCTCCCGCCCCGAGCAGGCGGCCATCGCCACGCGCCAATTCGCCGAGGATGACGGTGCGCTGGCCGTGATCGGCCCCTTCAGCAGCAGCGAATGCCGCGTGGCCTTCCCGGTGGGTGACCGCCTGGGCATCGCGCAGATGGCGATCGCCAGCAGCGCGCCGGGCCTGGCCGCGCCCTTCCGCTTCGCCTTCCGCAACACCTCCGACGAGGCCTATCTGTTCGAGCGCCTTCTGGCCGTGGTGCGGGAGCGCGGCATCGAGACGCGCAGCGCCGCCATCGCCTATACGACGGATGAGGTGATCGGCCGCTCCATGGGCACCTCGGTCTTTCCGAACCTGCTGCAGGCGGCGGGCATTCCCGTCACCGGCACCGTCTCCTTCCCCGTGGCCGCCTTCGACATGTCGGCGCAGGTGGCGCAGATGCGCGGTGCCGCACCCGATCTCGTCTGCATGGGCGGCCCGCCGGAGACCGCCATCGTGCTGGTCCGCGAGATGCGGCGCCAGGGCATGCGCGGGCGCATCGTGGGCGGTACCACCATCGTGGATGTGAACCTGCCCACCCGCATGGGGGCGGATGGCAATGGCACGCTGGTTTCCTCCACCCATTTCTACAATTTCGACAGCCCGCGCGCGATCGCCTTCCGCGATGAATTCGTCCGCCGCGCCCAGGCCGCCGGCGAGACGGGCGACCTGCGCCCCGGCATGTATGACGCGGCCGCGCACAGCATCGTGCATTTCTACGCCGCCGCGATGCGCCAGGTGCGCGTGACGGGTGAACGCGCGCGCCTGGCCGCCGAACGCGCCGCGATCCGCGATGCGCTGCGCGCCATGCGGAATGTGGAGACCATCGAGGGCACGCTGGCCCGCTTCACCGAGCAGGGCGACGCGCTGAAGACCACCTATGTGCTGGAAGTGCGGGACGGCAACTTCGTGCTGGTCGGCAGCCGCCCGCCGCCCGCGACGGCCTGAGGCCTGGCGCATGCGGCTCGAACTGCGGCGGTCCTTCGTGATGGTGGACCAGATGGAGGTGCCGCCGGGCAGCCAGGATCCCGGCCCGCCCTTGCGCCGCGTGGCCGTGACCGGCGTGGTGGTGAACCCCCATGCCGGGCAGGGCTTCGTGGCGGACCTCTCGGCCAGCATTGCGGCGAGCGAGGCGGTGGGGCGTGAACTCTCGGCCATGGCGGTTGCCGCCATGGGGCCGCATGCCATCGAGAGCTACGGCAAGGGCGCCATTGTGGGGCTGGCGGGCGAGCAGGAGCATGCCAATGCCATGCTCACCACCATCTTCGCCGAGCCCTTGCGCGCGGCGGTGGGCGGCGGGCTGGCCTGGCTGCCCTCCTTCACCAAGCGCGGCGCGCCCGGCACGATGATTGACGTGCCGCTGGCCCACAAGGACGCGCTCTATGTCCGCTCCCATTATGACGGCATGACGCTGATGCTGCCGGATGCGCCACAGGCCGATGAGGTGGCGCTGATCATCGTCATCGCCAATCGCGGGCGGATTGATGCGCGGGTGGGCGGGCTTGCCGCCGCCGACATCTCGCGGCGCGACGGGCTGCGGTGATGCGCTGTGCCATCGTCAATCTGGGCGGCCTTGTCACGGGCGATCTCGCCGCGCCGCTGCGCGAGGCCGATGCCATCCTGATGGAGGCGGGGCGCATCACCCGCATCGGCGGGCTGGATGCTGCCACGCTCGAAGCCTGCGACGTGGTGGTGGATGCGGGCGGCACGCTCGCTGCACCCGGGCTGATCGACAGCCATGTCCACATCACCTTCGGCGACTATACGCCGCGCCAGCGCACGGTGGGCTTCCTGGAGAGCTACCTGCATGGCGGCGTCACCACCGCCATCACCGCCTCCGAGGTGCATGTGCCAGGCCGCCCCAAGGACCCCGCCGGGGTGAAGGCGCTGACGCTGGCCGCCGCCGCCTGTTTCCGTGACTATCGGCCTGGCGGCATGCGGGTGCATGCGGGCTCGGTGATCCTGGAGCCCGGCCTGACCGTGGCCGATCTGCAGGAGCTGGCGGCGGCCGGAATCTGGCTCGCCAAGGCCGGCTTCGGCGCTTTCCCGACGCCGGATGACTACGCGCCGCTGATGCTGGCGGCGCGCGCGGCGGGCATGATCACGACCATGCACACCGGCGGCTCCTCCATCCCCGGCTCCTCCGGCATCTGGGCCGAGCATGTGCTGGCCAGCCAGCCGAGTGTGAGCTTCCACGTGAATGGCGGCCCCGTCGCCATGCCGGAGCCGGGCTTTGCGCGCCTCGTGAATGAGAGCGACATCGCCTTGCAGATCTGCACCGCCGGCAACCTCCGCACCGCGCTCCTGACGGCACGCCTGCTGGCCGAGGCGGGGCAGCTCGAACGCCTGCTCATCGCCACCGATACGCCGACGGGCAGCGGCATCATGCCGCTCGGCATGCTCTACACCATCAGCCATCTCGCGAGCCTCGGCGGCATGGCGCCGGAGATCGCCATCGCGGCCGCCACCGGCAACAACGCCCGCGTCTATCGTTTGAATTCGGGGATCCTCGGCGAGGGACGGGACGCGGATGTGATCCTGCTCGATGCCTGCGCCGGCGGGGCATGCGACGATCCGCTGTCAGCACTCCGCAATGGCGATATTCCTGCGGTGGGCGCGGTGTTCTCGGCCGGCGTGCCGCGCTTCGTGGGGCGCAGCCGGAACACGCCGGCGACCATTCGCGCGGTGCGGGTGGCGGCTTGCCGGCTGCCGATGGATTTCTCCGGCGCGGGGCATTGAGGGGCGCTGCCCCTCAAGCTTCCCGACTCACTCCAGGAATTCGAAGCCCATCGTCCTGGCATGATAATGCAGCCCGCCATCCTGCACGATCAGGAAGCGCGCCTGCACATCCCCGCCATTGTGGTGCGAATGCGGCTCGCCCGGCGGGGTGACGAGCGTATTGCCGAGACTCCACGCCCGCGCCTCGCCCGCGATGCGCGAATGGCAATTCTCGCCCTGCAAGACCAGCGTGATCGCGGCCGCGTTGTGGCGATGCGCGCGCTGGTTCTCGCGCGGCGGCAGGGTGTTGAGCGAGAGCGTCATGCTGGCGGTCAGGTTGCGCCAGGCCTCCAGCCCATCGGAGGAGAAGATCAGCGCGAGGCCCGCCGTGCTGTCATTGCTCGTGCAGGCGCCGATCAGCGCCAATTGCCGCTCGATCTCGGCGGCGGGGAAATGCACGGGGGGCAGGGCGGTGGCGCCAGGGCGCAGCCCCTCGAAGGCGAGCATGGGCTCATTGCCGACCAGCCAAAGCACGGCATCTTCGTCCGCGGTCAGCGTTACTTCCCCGCCGGGCAGCAGCAGAACATCGCCCGCGCCCCAGGCGAAGCCTGGCGCTTCGCCCGCGCCGCGCAGGACATAGCCGATCAGCCCGGTGGAGAGCGTGTCCAGCGCCAGCACGTCACCTGCGCGGATCACGGCGTAGCGCGCGAGAATCAGCGGCGACGTGGCGGGGAAGGGACAGCCGATCGCATCCGACTGGTCGCAGAGATGAATGCCCGTCGGCGCATCCGGCGCCAGGGCGCGGGCCGCGACGGCGCTGAACTCGGCCGCCGGCACCGGCGCCAGCTTCACGTTGAAGGCATTGCCCGAGTTGAAGAAGCGCGCCCGCGCGGCCGCCGGTGAGGCCGGAGCCTGGGGCAGTTGTACGGGCAGGCTGGCCATGTCGGTCATGCGCAAAGCTCCTTCACGACGGCGTCCAGCACCGCGGCGCCCGCCGCCACATGCGCGGGATCGGCCCATTCCAGCGGCGAGTGGCTGATGCCGCCGCGGCAGGGGATGAAGATCATCGCCGTCGGGCAGCGCGGCGCCATGTGGCGCGCGTCATGCCCGGCGGCGGAGAGCAGATCCATCTGGCCGATGCCAAGCCGCGTGGCGGCGCCGGCGATGCGCGCGCGCAGCCCGTCGTCGAAGCTGTTGGAGGGCGCATGCACCAGCCGCGTCATCGTCACGCCGCATGGGGCGGCCTCGGCGGCGGCGATGGCCTCCAGCCGCGCGCCATGCGCCAGCAGCGCCGCATTGTCCGGGTGGCGCAGGTCGATGCGGAACACCAGCCGGCCGGCGATGACCGAGGGCGCATTGGGCTCCACCCGCACCATGCCGATGGTGAATTTCACGATGGGGTCGGCATCGCCCACCTCGCGCTGCATGCGCGCCGCGATGCGGGCGAAGGCCATGACCGCATCGCGCCGCAGGGCCATGTCGCGCGTGCCGGCATGGCCTTCCTCGCCCTCCAGCACCACCTCCCAGGTGATCTTGCCCTGGATGCCGGTGACCACGCCGATGGGCAGCCCTGCCTCCTCCAGCAGCGTCGCCTGCTCGATATGCGGCTCGATGCAGAAGGCGAAGTCGCGGTTCAACAGCAGGCGGGGCAGGGTGGGGAAGGCGGCGTGCAGCGCATCCAGCGCATCGCCCAGCGCCACGCCCTCGGCATCGCGCAGCGCGCGGATGGTGGCGAGGTCGCGCAGGCCCACAAAGGCCTCGGAGCCGGTCATGCCGGGGGCGAAGCGGCAGCCTTCCTCATTGCACCAGGCGACGACGCTGATGTCGCGCGCCGGCGTGACGCCCAACCGGCTCACGACCTCCAGCGCGGCGAGCACGCCGAAGGCGCCGTCGAATTTCCCGCCATTGGGCTGGGTGTCGAGATGACTGCCGATCACCCCCGGCGGCAGCGAGCGGTCACGGCCGGGCAGGGTGAGGAAGAGGTTCCCCGCATCATCCGTCGCCGCCTCCAGCCCCGCCTCGGCGGCCCAGCCGAGCATGAGTCGCCAGGCCTCGATCTCGCCCGCGGTCAGCGCCTGGCGGTTCACCCCGCCATCCGGCCGCGCGCCGATCTCGGCCAGGCGCATCAGGCGGTGCCAGAGACGGTCCATGCCTCAGTCGGTCCGCATGATCTGGCCGGGCAGGGCGCGCGGGTCGCGCATCTCCCAGCGGCCGGCTTCCACCTGCGCGATGAACTCGGCGAGATGCCTGTTGAACCAGTCGGGCTCTTCGAGGTTCAGCGTGTGGCCGGTCTTGGGGAAGACGCAGAGCCCGCAGGCCGGGATGGTCTTCTTCAGGAAGATGCCGGGCTGCAGGCAATGGTCATCCTCATCGCCCACGATGACGAGGGTGGGCAGCATCATCGCCTTCAGCTCGGCCTCGAGGTCCCAGAAGGAAGGCCGGCGCGCCTGCACGCCGCGCATGGTGAGCGCGGCACCCATATCGGAATGGGTGGCCAGGCGATCGGCGAATTCCTGCCAGCCGCGCGGGTCCTTGTTCTGGAACTGCACGCGGCTCGCGCCCGCGCCATAGGTCGGCGCGAAGGCGCGCGCGCCATCCGTCTCGAAGCGCCGCGCCACTTCGAGGGAGACGTTGCGGAAATACGTCTCATGCTCCTTCTCGCAGCCATAGCCGGCGCCGGCGACGGTCAGCGAAAGGGCGCGCTCGGGCGCGCGCAGGCCGAAATGCACCGTGGCGAAGCCACCCATCGAGAGGCCGACGATATGCGCCTTGGCGATGCCCAGCCCGTCCAGCACCGCCACCGCATCCGCCACCGCGATGGCCTGGGAATAGCGATCGACATCGAGCGGCACGTCGGAGGGCGGATAGCCGCGCGCGGCATAGGTGATGCAGCGGTGCCGCCGGGAGAAGTGGCGCATCTGCGGCTCCCAGCTTTCATGGTTGCCGCCGAATTCATGGATGAAGAGGATCGGCGTGCCTTGGCCCGCTTCCTCATAATGCAGGGAAATGCGGTCCGGCGTGGTGATGCGCGGCATCGGGGCCTCCTTCAGAATTGCGGCGTGATGTCGTTCAGGCTTCGCGCCGTCTCGACCAAAGCGGGCAGGCGATCGGCCAGTTTCTCGGCCCATTCGCCGGGGACCGAGGTGCTGATCTTCACGAAGCGATGCCCGAAGCGCGCCGTGTGATAGCTGCCCTGGCGGATCATGATGCCCTCGCGCCGTGCAGCCTCGACCAGCGCCTCGGGGCGGATTTGCGCGGCCTCGGTCTCGACCACCAGGAAATTGCCGTGGCTCGGCCAGACGGGGACGGAGAAGCCCGGAATGGCCAGCGCCGCCGCATGAATCATGGCGTTGTTGGCCCGCGTGGTGGCGCGCACGCCGGCCATCCATTCGGGCTTCACGGCAAGGCCCGCGAGGGCCGCGCGCTGCGCGATCACGCTCGCCCCCAGCACGCCGGTCGCCTGGTCCGCGAATTCCTCCAGCAGGGCGGCGGGCGCCACCAGCGCGCCGATGCGCAAGCCTGCCAAGCCCAGCCATTTGGAGAAGGAGAGCGAGACCACGGCGTTGTCTGGCGCTTCCAGCAGGGCCGGCTGGTGGCCATCAGCGAAGTCGCGATAGGTGCAGTCATGCACCAGCAGCGCACCCACCTCGCGCGCGATGGCGGCGAAGGCGGCGATCTCGTCCCGCGTGTAGCAGATGCCCAGCGGGTTGTTCGGATCCACGATGTAGATGATGGCGGTGCGCGCATCCACGGCGGCGCGCAGCGCCTCGGGCGTCAGGCGATAGGCGCAGGCGGGGTCGTAGATCGGGATTTCGATCACCTCCGCTCCGGCCCGGCGGGCGAAGAGGCAGGGCCATTTCCAGGTGGGGTCGGTGGTGACGAAGGTGGTGCCCGGCCGGCAGCGCGCGCGGCAGACCAGCGCCAGGGCGTTCACGCCGCCTTCGGTCACCAGCGCCTCGGCGCCCGGTACGCCGAGATCGGCGATGATGGCCGCGCGTAACGCTTCAAAGCCCAGCGGCGGCGCATAGGCGTTGAATTCCAGCCCATCCACCGCCGCATGCATGGCCGCGAGCACGGCCGGATGCGCCGGGATGTGGTTGGTGTTCTGCCCCATCCAGGCGAGGCCCGGCGTGGCGCTGAGCGCGTCGAAATAGCGGTTGCGGAGAAGGGCGCCGGCCATCAGATGACCGAGCCGCGGGCCGAGATGCCGCCATCAATGGTGACGACGGTGCCCGTGATGTACCCCGCGCGGGGCGAGGCCATGAAGGCGCAGAGATCGGCCGTCTCGCGCGCCGTGGCGGGGCGCTTGCCGGGGTATTTGGCGAAGAGCTCCTCCCAGCGGGTTTCGTCGCCCAGCATGTCGCGCGCCTTCATCTTCATGATCTTGATCATGCGGTCCGTCGCCACGGGGCCCGGATTGATGCCGACCACGCGAATGCCGTCATCCAGGCTGCGCCCGCCGATCGCCTTGCTGAAGGACATCAGCGCCGCATTGCCGGTGGAGCCGGCGAAATAGCTGGCATCCCAGTTCTCGCCGGAATTGCCGATGACGTTGATGATGACGCCGTCCCGCCCCTTCATCCGCGGATAAAACAGCCGGGTGAGGGTGATGTAGCCGAAGACCTTGAGGTCGAAGCCGTGGCGCAGGGCGGCGTCGGTCACCTGGTCCAGCGGGCCGGCGGGGATGTCGCCCGCATTGTTGATCAGGATGGTGGCGTCCTGCGCGGCCTCGGCCAGCTGCTCCATCGCGGCGGTGGTCGAGAGGTCCAGCGCATGGGTGGTGACGCGGATCTGGTGCTGCGCGCGCAGCCGCTCGGCCGCCTCGGTCAGGGCTTCGCCGTTGCGGGCGGCGAGGTGGAGGTGGCAGCCCTCCTCGGCCAGGACCTCGGCACAGGCCAGGCCGATGCCCTTGGAAGCCCCGGTGATGAGGGCGGTCTTTCCCGCGAGATCAAGCTGCAAGGGACGCTCCGTTGGTGATGTTGTATGCAAAGACTAGCAATCTGCATACCAACACGCCGAGGCCCCTCAGTCGAGGCCCGCGATCAGGTCCAGCAGGTTTTCGCCGAGCAGGGTGAGGTGGGCGCGCATGCTGCGATGCGCCGCCTCCGGATCGCGCGCCAGGATGGCGGCCATGATCTCGGCATGCTCGCGCAGCGTGTCCTCGACACGGGTCGGCATATGGGTGACGCGGCGGCGATAGGCGGCCACGCGGTTGCGCAGGCGGCGGGTCTCCTCGGCCAGGAAGGCGTTGTGCGCAGCCTCGTAGATGGCTTCGTGGAATTCCTCGTTGATGTCGTAGAAGACATCGGCGGGGGCTGGCGCGGCCTCCACCAGACGGGTGTGGATGGCCTGCAAGGTGGCGTTCTGGGCGGGCGTGCTGCGCCGCGCGGCGAGGCGCGCGCAGAGCCCTTCCAACTCGCCCATCACCTGGAACATCTCGATCAGCGTCTGGGCGGAGATGCTGCGCACCACGGCGCCCTGCCGGCCGCGCAACTCCACCAGGCGCTCGGCCGCCAGCAGGCGGAAGGCCTCGCGCACCGGCGTGCGGGAGCATCCCGCGCGATCTGCGATCTCCTGCTCGTCGAGCCGCGCGCCGGGTTCCAGGCGCCCGCTGGCGATCTCGTCGCGCAGGCGGCGGTGGAGGGTGTTGGCCAGGGTGCCGGCCCCTGACTCAAGGCGGGCGATGCGCCCCGAAGCTGCCCAATCTGCCTCGGAGTTTGCCTGTTTTGCGCGCATATGTGTGCAAAGACCCCTTCATTGTGTGCAAACACCCGGGTCTTTGTATTTCAAAACCGGGCGCCTGTCGCGAACATGTTGCCGGCCTTACCCCGAGGCGCCGAAGTGGAAAACCATTTGACCAGCCCGCCCTCGCCCCTGCTCGAATTGCGTGGCCTGTCGAAGCGCTTTGGCGCCGTGCAGGCGCTGGATGGCTTCGGGCTGGATGTGCAGCCGGGAGAATTCGTCACGGTGGTCGGCCCCTCGGGCTGCGGCAAGAGCACGCTCTTCAACATCGTGGCCGGGCTGGATGAGCCCGATGCCGGCGGCATCCTGCGCTTCAAGGGCCGCGGCTGCCATGCGAAGGAATTGCTCGGCCAGGTCTCCTTCATGCCGCAGCGGGATCTGCTGCTGCCCTGGCGCAATGTCGTGGACAACGCGATCCTCGCCAATGAGATCGAGGGTGCCAACCGGCGCGAGGCGCGCGCCAAGGCGCTCTCCATGCTGCCTGAATTCGGGCTGACCGGCTTCGAGAAGCAGTATCCGCACCAGCTCTCCGGCGGCATGCGCCAGCGCGTGGCACTGATGCGCACCTTCCTCTTCGAACGCGAGCTCATGCTGCTGGACGAGCCCTTCGGCGCGCTGGACGCACTCACCCGCAGCATGATGCAGCGCTGGCTGCTGGATGTGTGGCAGCGCCACCGCCGCACCATCCTCTTCATCACGCATGACGTGGATGAGGCGATCTTCCTGGGTGACCGCGTGGTGGTGATGACCGCGCGTCCGGGCGCCGTGAAGCTGATGCGCGAGGTGAACCTGCCCCGCCCGCGCGCGCCGGAATTGCTCACCTCGCCCGAATTCACCGCCATCAAGCGCGAGGTGCTGGACGCGATCGAGGAGGAGGCGATGAAATCCTTCATCTCCAGCACGGCGGCCGCGCCATGACGGACGCCGAGCGCGAGGCGCGCATCTCGCTCGCCGCCTGCTACCGCATGGTGGCGCGGCTCGGGCTGGATGACGTGATCTACAATCACATCTCGTTGCGCGTGCCGGGTGAGGAGGGGGCCTTCCTGCTGAACCCCTATGGCTTCCTGTTCAGCGAGATCACGGCCTCCTCGCTGGTGAAGATCGACACCGAAGGCCGCAAGCTGGCGCCGAGCCCGCATGAGGCCAATGTCGCGGCCTTCGTCATCCATGCCGCCATCCACAAGGCGCGGCATGACGCGGCCTGCGTCCTGCACGCGCATTCGGATGCGGCGCTGGCCGTCTCGGCCCAGAAGGGCGGGCTGCGCCCGCTCAGCCAATTCGCCATGTGGTTCTACGAGCGCCAGGCCTTCCACGATTATGAGGGTGTCGCGATCGACCTGGATGAGCAGCAGCGCCTGGTGCGGGATTTCGGCACGCATCCCATCATGCTGATGCGCAACCATGGCACGCTCACCGTCGGCCGCACGCCCGGCGGCGCCTTCATGATGCTCTATTATTTCGAGCGCGCGGCCCGCATCCAGTTGATGATGCAGGCCTCGGGCCAGCCCATCATCGAACCCCCGCCCGAGGTCTGCGCCCGCGCCGCCAACCAGTTCTGGCAGCAGCAGGGCGACATCCTGGGCCCTGGCGAGCGCGAATGGCCCGCCTTCCTCCGGCAGCTCGACCGCGAGGACCCGTCCTATCGTGACTGACACCCCCACAGGAGATCCCATCATGAACAGGCGCCCCCTTCTGGCCGCGACACTGGCCATTCCCTTCATCCGCCCCGCCGGCGCACAGACGCTGGTGCGCGCCTCGCTCCGCCTGAAATGGCTGACGCAGGCGCAATTCGCAGGCTTCTACATGGCCTTGCAGAAGGGTTATTATCGCGAGGCCGGCATCGACCTCACCATCAATCCGGGCGGGCCGAACCTGCTGACGGAAAACCTGGTGGCCTCGGGCGCCGATACCTTCGGGCTTTCGGGCGGCACCGACAGCGTCTTCGCGGCGCGCGAGCGCAGCCTGCCCATCATCTGCGCCGGCGTGATGCACCAGCAGACGCCCTTCGTCTTCGTTTCCCGCGCCGACGGCCCCATCCGCACGCTGGCCGATTTCCGCGGCAAGACCATCACCACCTGGTTCACCGGCGCCAATTTCGTCCTGCTCGGCATGCTGGCGCAGGCGGGGCTGAACCGCGGCGACTTCACCATGCAGCCGCAGCAGGTCAGCGTGCAGCCCTTCGTGGACCGGCAGATCGATGTGGTCACCGCCACCCGCTACAACGAGTTCTTCACGCTGATGAGCCGCGTGGGCCGCGAGAACCTGCGCAGCTTCGTGCCTGATGATCACGGCATCACCTTCCCGCGCGACACGGTGATCGTCAGCGAGCAGACGGCGCGGGACTGGCCGCAACTGGTGCAGGGCTTCCTGCGCGCCACCATCCGCGGCTGGCGCGATGCCCTGGCCGACAACAAGGCCGGCGTGGATTCGGTCATGTCCGTGGCGCCCACGCTGAACCGCCCGCATCAGGAATTCATGCTGGTGGAGGCCGGCAAGCTGATGGTGGCGGGCGGCGCCGCGCGCAACGGCCTGTTCTGGATTGACCGTCCGGTCATCCAGGCCGCGCATGACTTCTTCCTGCGCCATGAGGTGATCAAGACGCCGCTCGACCTCGCGGCCGCCTTCAATTCCAGCTTCCTGGAGGCGATCCCGGCGGCGGACCGCATGGCATGAAGGCCACGGCGATGGCCGCACTCCGCCTGCTGGGCGGGGTGATCCTGGCGGGGCTGGTCTGGGAGGCGGCGGTGGTGGGCTTCGGCATCCGCCCGCACCTGCTGCCGCGCCTTTCCGAGATCCTCGCCGCCATCGCCTTCACCCCCGGCGCCTATTGGGCAGGGTTGCAACGCACCGCCGCCGAGACGCTGATCGGCTTCGCCGCCGGCACGGCGGTGGGCATCATGAATGGGCTGATCTTCTTTCGCGCCCCCCTGCTGCGGGACATGCTGCTGCCGGTCTTCATCGTCTCGCAGACCATCCCGGTCATCGCCTTCGGCGCGCTGGTGGTGATGTGGTTCGGCAATACGCTGCTGGCCAAGGCGGTCATCGCCTTCTACCTCACCTTCTTCCCCGTGACGGTGAACACGCTGCTCGGGCTGAACAGCGTGGACCCGCGGCAGGTGGCGCTGCTGCGCAGCTTCGGCGCCAGCCCGCGGCAAATCCTCTTCCGCCTGCAACTGCCCATGGCGCTGCCGCAGATCTTCGTGGCGCTGCGGCTCGGCGCCTCGCTCAGCCTGGTCGGCGCCATCGTGGGCGAGTGGTTCGGCGACAACACCGGCATCGGCGTGCTGCTGCTGCAAGCCATGTACAATGAGAGCGTCGTGGCGCTCTGGGCCGCCATCCTCTGCGCGGCGCTGCTGGGCACGGGCTTCTACGCGCTGGTGGCCTGGGCTGAGCGGCGCATCGTCTTCTGGGGGGCGGAGCAGTGAACGCCAACTCCGCCGTGCGCGGCGCCGTGGGCGCGGTGCTGATCCTGGCGATCTGGGAGACGCTGGCGCGCGGCCTCTCGCTGCCCGCCTACACGCTTCCTGCGGTGAGCCAGATCCTCGCTGCCGTCGCCGAGCACCGCAAGGCGCTCCAGGCGGCGGCGCTGGTCACAGGGTTCGAGGCGGTGACGGGCTATGTCATCGGTGCCCTGGCAGGGATTGCGGTGGCCACGCTGCTGATCCTTGTGCGGCCCTTGCGGGCGGGGGCGCTGCCCTTGCTGCTGGCGATCAATTCCGTGCCGGTGGTGGCGTGGTCGCCCCTGGTGCTGCTCTGGTTCGGCATGGGGGTGGCGTCGAAGATCGTGATGGTGGCCCTTGCCGTGGGCTTCACCGTCTTTCTCAGCGCGCTGGCGGGGTTTGACCGGGTGGACCGGCGCAGCGTGGACCTCATGCGCAGCTTTGGCGCCGGGCGCTTCGGCATCTTCTGGCGGCTGCGCCTGCCGGCCGCGCTGCCGCTGATCGCGGCGGGGCTGCGCGTGGCCACCGTGCGCAGCCTGATCGTGGCCATCGTGACGGAGATGCTGGGCGCCTATGGGGGGCTCGGCTGGATCATCTACCAATCCGTCACGCTGATTGATTTCGTGCAGGTCTGGGCCGCCATCCTCGTCGCCTCCACGCTCTCCCTGGCTTTTTTCGGCCTGGTCGGCGCGCTGGAGCGCCGCCTGATCTTCTGGCGATGAGCGCGCCCATGCGGCAGATGCATCTGGGCCTGTTCCTGCTCGGCACCGGCAGCCATGTCGCCGGCTGGCGCATGCCAGGTGCCGAAACCAGCTTCCAGGACATCCACGCCATCCAGCGCATGGCGGCCACGGCCGAGCGCGGCTGCTTCGACCTCATCTTCATGGGCGATAATCTCTACGCCGACCCGGGCGCGCACCCCTCCTACACGCTCCGGCTGGAGCCGCTGACCATGCTGGCGGCGCTGGCGATGACGACCACCCATATCGGCCTGGGCGCCACCGTCGCCACCACCTATAGCGACCCCTGGAGCGTGGCCCGCGCCTTCGCCTCGCTCGATCACATCAGCGGCGGGCGGGCGGCCTGGAACGCGGTAACGGGATCGAGCGCGCAGGCCGCGCCGAATTTCGGCCGCACCCACCCCGACCACGCGCAGCGCTACGCCATCGCCGCCGAATTCGTGGATGTGGTGCGCGGCCTTTGGGATGGCTGGGAGGATGACGCGCTGGTGGCGGACCGCGCGAGCGGCCTTTATCTCGACCCCGCCAAGCTGCATCCGCTGAACCATGAGGGCGTGCATTTCTCGGTGAAGGGGCCGCTCAACATCGGCCGCACGCCGCAGGGCCGGCCCGTCATCCTCCAGGCGGGCGGCTCCGAGGCGGGGCTCGACCTCGCGGCCCGCACGGCCGATGTGGTCTTCGCCGTGGTGCAGGATTTCGAGGAGGCGCGCGGGCAATACCGGGCGCTGAAATCGCGCCTCCCGGCGCATGGGCGCCGGCCGGAGGATGTGGCGGTGCTGCCCGGCGTGATGCCCATCGTGGGCCGCACCGAGCGCGAGGCGCTGGACAAGCTCGCCCAGCTGCAGGGCTTCATCAGCCCGGGCAATGCGCTGCAATTGCTGCAGGACCGTCTGGGGATTGATCTTGCCGGGCAGGACATGGACGCACCGCTGGGCGACCTGCCGCTGCATGATGGCGGCCATGGCTTCGCCCGCACCCTGCTGAGCAAGGCGCGGCGCGACAACCTCACCCTGCGCGATGTTTACAACCTGCTGGGGGCCGCGCGCGGCCATTGGGTGCTGTGCGGCGCGGCGGAGAAGGTGGCGGACACCTTGCAGCATTGGTTCGAGGGGGGCGCGGCCGATGGCTTCAACGTCATGCCCTCGCACTTTCCGGGCGGCATGGAGGATTTCGTGGAGCTGGTGGTCCCCATCCTCCAGGCGCGCGGCCTCTTCCGCACGCGCTACGAGGGGCGGACCCTGCGGGACTTGCTGGGGCTGGTGCGGCCCAAGCGCGGCGCCTGAGGGGTCACAAGGCGCCGAGCATCCAGCGCGCCATGGCCGTGACCCGCGCATCCGCATGCGCCTGGCCGATGAGCTGGGCCCCGAAGGGCATGCCGTCCACCGCCATCACCGGCAGCGTCACGCAGGGCACGCCGAGCGCCGAGGTGGCCGCATTGGCCGCGATGTCGCCGGTCGGGCGCGGGTTCTGCGTGTCATCCGGGTCCCAGAGCGGTGCGATGCCGGGGGCGGCGGGGGCGATCAGCGCATCCACCACGGGGGCCAGGCGCGCCATGGCGGCGCGCATCTCCTCGCGCGTGGCGAGAGCGGCGCGGTAATCCTCGACCGTCAGCGCCTCCGAGGCGCGCAGCCGGGCGATGGCGCGGGCGCTGAGGCCGCCCGGATGATTGGCTTCCAGGTTCAGCAGCGCCCAGCGATTCTCGAAGCCCACGATGACCCCGGTGACGGCCTTCCCCTGCGCCGCGATTCGCTCCAGCGCGGCAATCGCCGGATGGTCGGTCAGCACAGGGATGCCGAGGCTGCGGATGCGTTCCAGCAGCGCCTCGAAGGCCTCCCGCTCGGCCGGGCGCAGCATGGACCAGGCCTCGGTCTTCAACAGGCCAAGCGTTTGGGGGCGAGCGGCATGCGGTGGCGCATCGGGGCCGATGAGGCCGAGCGTGCCCGGGTCACCGCCCGCGCGCTTCGCGATCTCGATCGAGACCTGCCACATATCCTCGATGCTGTTGGCATGGACGCCGGCGGTGCTCTGGCTGGAGCCCTGGCGCTCGCCGCGATGGATGCCGCCCTGGGTGGGCTTCAGCGCCACATTCCCGCAGAAGGCCGCGGGGCGGATGATGGAGCCGCCCACCTGCGTGCCGATGGCGGCTGGAACCATGCCCGCGGCCACGGCGGCGGCCGAGCCGGAGGAGGAACCACCCGGCGTGCGGCCGTGATCCCAGGGGTTTTTCGTGGGGCCGGGCTCGCTCTGGCCGAGTTCGGTGGTGACGGTCTTGCCCAGGATGATGGCGCCGGCCTGCTTCAGCGCCTGGATCATCGCGGAATCGCGGCGCGGGAAATTCCCGGCATAGGCGGCGCAGCCCATCTGCGTCGGGAAATCCTTGGTCTCGACCAGGTCCTTGATGCCGATGGGCATGCCGTCAATCGGCGAGAGCGGCGTGCCTGCGGCCCAGCGCGCCGTGCTCTCATCCGCATGGTGGCGGGCGAAATCGGGGTCGAAGACGACGAAGGCGCGCAGCTCCTCCTCCTTCGCCGCGATGGTGCCGAGGCAGCGCTCCAGATAGGCGCGCGGCGTGTCGCTGCCGGCGCGGAAGCCGGCCACGGCGCCGTGCCAGGTGAGGCCGGCGAAGGTCTTGGGGTGGTAGCTGGGCATCAGTGAATCTCCGGCTCCGGGGTGGCTTCGCCGCGTTCCAGGAAATCGAGGTCGCAGCCGGTATCGGCCTGACCCACGCTGCGTTGATACAGCGCCGTCCAGCCGCGCTGCTGCGGCGCCACGCGCGGCGTCCAGGCGGCGCGGCGGGCGGCGAGTTCGGCCTCATCCACCAGCAGGTCAATGCGGCGGCCCGGCACGTCGAGCGAGATCATGTCGCCATCGCGCACCAGGGCGAGCGGGCCGCCGAGTGCCGCCTCGGGCGCCACATGCAGCACGCAGGTGCCGTAGCTGGTGCCGGACATGCGGGCGTCGGAGACGCGCACCATGTCCCGCACGCCTTGCGCCAGCAGCTTTTTCGGGATCGGCATCATGCCCCATTCCGGGAAGCCAGGGCCGCCCTGGGGGCCTGCCTGGCGCAGCACCAGCACGCTGTCGGCCGTCACGTTCAAGGCGGGGTCGTCCAGGCGTGAATCAAGGTCGTTGTAATCCTCGAAGACCACGGCGGGGCCGGTGTGGCGCAGCTTCTCGGGGCTTGCCGCGCTGTGCTTGATGACGGCGCCATCGGGCGCAAGGGAGCCGCGCAGGATGGCGACACCCCCTTCCGGATAGAAGGGGTTGTCGAGGCCGCGGATCACGTCGCGGTCATAGACCTCGGCGCCCTCGATCTGCGCCCCCAGCGTGCCGTTCACCGTCACCGCATTCAGCGCCAGATGCGGTGCCAGCGTGGCGAGGAACCCTCGGCTGCCGCCGGCATAAAAGAAATCCTCCATCAGATGCGTGTCGCCATTGGGGCGAAGATTGGCGATGAGCGGCACGCGCGCGCTGATGGCGTCAAAGCGTTCCAGGTCCATCGCGATGCCCGCGCGCCGCGCCATGGCGATCAAATGCGGGATGGCGTTGGTGGAGCCGCCAAAGGCCATGGTCGCCGCCACCGCATTGTCCAGGCTGCGCTGGTCCAGCAGCTTCGTGATGGTCAGGTCCTCCCAGACCATGTCCACGATGCGCGAACCCGCCGCCGCGGCCATGCGCGGATGCGCGGAATCCACGGCGGGGATGCTGGCGGCGCCCGGCAGCGTCAGGCCCAGCGCCTCGGCCGCGATGGCCATGGTGCTGGCGGTGCCCGCCGTCATGCAAGTGCCGGCGGAGCGGGAAAGCCCCGCTTCCATTTCGTTCCAGTCGCCTTGCGAGATGTTGCCGGCGCGAAGCTCGGAATAATACTTCCAGACATCGCTGCCGGAGCCGAGCTTCTTGCCACGCCAATTGCCGCGCAGCATGGGCCCGGCGGGGATGTAGATGGCCGGGATGCCCATGCTGATCGCGCCCATGATCAGCGCGGGCCCGGTCTTGTCGCAGCCGCCCATCAGGACCAGGCCATCGAGCGGGAGGCTGCGCGCGATCTCCTCCGTCTCCATCGCCAGGAAGTTGCGGTAGAGCATGGTGGAGGGCTTCTGGAACACCTCCGGCAGCGCCATGGCCGGGATTTCCATGGGCACGCCGCCGGCCTGCCAGACGCCGCGCTTCACATCCTGAGCGCGCTCGCGGAAATGGCCGTGGCAATGCATCAGGTCGGACCAGGTGTTGATGATGCCGATGATTGGCTTGCCCCGGAATTCCGGCTGGCCGAAGCCGAGCTGCATCAGGCGCGAGCGGTGATTCGCGCTGCGCATGGTCTCGACGCCGAACCAGCGGTGGCTGCGGAGCTCCTCGGGCTTCATTTTCATCAGCGCGGGGCCATTCGGAGGGCGCCATCCAGGCGAATGGTCTCGCCATTCAGATAGGCGTTCTCCACGATGCTCATGGCGAGCTTCGCATATTCATCCGGGCTGCCGAGGCGGTGCGGGTTGGGCACGCCGGCCGCGAGCGAGGCCTTGATGGGATCCGAGAGGCGCTGAAGCATGGGCGTGTCGAAAATGCCCGGCGCGATGGTGCAGACGCGGATGCCCTTGCTGGCGAGGTCGCGCGCGGCCACGACGGTCATGCCGATGACGCCCGCCTTGGAGGAGGCATAGGGGATCTGGCCGATCTGCCCCTCGATGCCGGCGATGGAGGCGGTGAGGATGCAGACCCCGCGCTCACCCTCCACCGCATCGGTCTTGGCCATCGCGGCGGCGGCCAGGCGCAGCGCGTTGAAGCTGCCGGTCAGGTTCACGCGGATGATGGCCTCGTACTGAGCCAGGCTGCCGGGCGTGCCGTCCTTCTCCAGGATGCGCAGCGCGCCGCCGCGGCCCGCGCAATGCACCAGCACGCGGACCGGGCCCATCGCCTCGGCCGCGGCGACGGCGGCCGCCATGCTCGCCTCATCGGCCACATCGGCGACGGCGAAGCCACCGCCCAGTTCGGCGGCGACGGCGGCACCCGGCGAGGTGGCGAGATCCACGATCATCACCTTGGCCCCGGCGGCGGCGAGGCGCTTCGCGCTGGCCAGCCCAAGGCCCGAGGCCCCACCCGTCACGATCGCGACGGCACCTTTGACATCCATCTGCTTCCTCCTGGGATTTTCGGGCCGCAGCGCACCATGCAAGGCGCATTGACGCAAGCCATGCGGGCGCGGAAGTTTGCGGCAACAAAGGATGGGAAACGCCGATGCCGCTGCTGGCCCAGAACGCCGCCCGCTGGCCTGACAAGCCCTGCGCGATCTTTCCCGACACGGGCGAGGCGCTGACCTTCGGGGCGCTGGATGCGGCCGCCAACCAGCTGGCGCATGGGCTGATTGCCCTCGGCCTGGAGCCGGGCGAGGGCATCGCGCTGCTGCTGGAGAACAGCCCGGAATTCCTCATGCTCACCTATGGCGCCAAGCGCGCCGGGCTGATGGTCACGCCGCTCTCCATCCATCTGCGCCCGAATGAGGTGGCGCATGTGCTGCGCGATTCCGGCGCGCGGCTGCTGGTCGCGTCCAGCGGCCTTGGACCGCTGGTGGCGGCGCTGGACCTGGCCGCCGTGCCGCATCGCTTCGCCGCGGGTGGCGATGTGCCGGGCTTCACGCCGCTGGCGGAACTCATGGCGGGGCAGGGAACAGGCTGGCCACCGGGCGAGCGGCCGATGGGGCGCGAATTCCTCTATTCCTCCGGCACCACGGGCCTGCCCAAGGGCATCCGCCGCCCGCTAATTACCTTTGCCGACCGGCTGAAGCCGGAATTCGACATGACCTGGAAGGCCTTCTACGGCTTCGACGAGAGCAGCATCTATCTCTCCCCTGCGCCGCTCTATCACGCTGCCCCCAACCGCTATGTGCAGCGCACGATGGATCACGGCGGCACCGCGGTGATCCTGCGGAAATTCGACGCCGAGCGCTGCCTCGCCATGATCGAGCAGCACCGAATCACCCACAGCCAATGGGTGCCCACCATGTTCGTGCGGATGCTCGCGCTGCCGGAGGATGTGCGCGCGCGCTACGACCTCTCCTCGCACCGCAGCGCCATCCATGCGGCCGCACCCTGCCCGGTGCCGGTGAAGCGCGCGATGATCGAATGGTGGGGGCCGATCATCCGCGAATATTACGCGGGCAGCGAGGGCATCGGCACCGTCTTCATCGACAGCGAGACCTGGCTGAAAAAGCCCGGCAGCGTGGGCCGCCCCGCCTATGGCCGCGTGCATATCCTGGACGAGGCGGGCGCGCCCTTGCCGCCGGGCGAAACCGGCCGCATCTGGTTCGAGGGCGGGCCGAAATTCGCCTATCACAACGACCCCGCCAAGACCGAGGCCGCCTACAACGAGCGCGGCTGGGCCACGCTGCATGATTTGGGCTGGTTGGATGAGGAGGGGTTCCTTTTCCTCTCCGACCGCCGGGCCGACCTGATCCTTTCGGGCGGGGTGAACATCTATCCGGCCGAAATCGAGGCGGTGTTGATGACGCATCCGCGCGTGAACGAGGTGGCTGTGATCGGCGTCAAGGATCCCGAGTTCGGCGAGCGCCCGCGTGCCCTGGTGGTGCCGCGCGGCGGCGCGGGGGATGACGCGCTGGCCGAAGACTTGATCGCGCTGTGTCGCCGTGAATTGGCCGGCCCCAAGGTGCCGCGCGCGGTGGAGTTCCTCGACGAGCTGCCGCGCAGCGAGGCGGGGAAGCTGCTGCGGCGCGTCTTGAAGGAGCGGTATCTGTAGGCGCCCCTTGGGCAAAATCCTCGCCACCGGGCCTCGCTTGCGATTAGCCTTGCCGCACGTCTCGCAGATGGACGGTCAGGGGAGAAGAAGCGATGGAACATCAGGTCGCGATGGATCGGCGCGGGGTGCTGGGCCTGCTGGGCGCAGCCAGCCTGGCTGGGTTCGAGGCGCGGGCGCAACCGGCCTGGCCCGATCGCCCGGTGCGCCTGCTGGTGGGCTTTCCGCCGGGCGGCCCGACGGATTTCGTGGCGCGGTTGATCGCACCCGGCCTCGCCGCCGCCTGGGGGCAGCCGGTGCTGATCGAGAATCGCGGCGGCGCCAATGGCACCCTCGCCACCGATGCCGTGGCCAAGTCCGCCCCCGACGGTCACACGCTGCTGTTCAGCGGCAACAACATCGTGATGAACACGGCGCTCTACCGCCTGCCCTATGACATGACGCGCGACTTCGCGCCGATCGGCATGGTGGCGTTTTCCTCCAACGTGCTCTGGATGGGGCCGAACCAGCCCTTCCGTGACCTGAATGACCTGATCGCCGCCGCGCGGGCCAGGCCGGGCGCCATTGCCTATGCCTCGACCGGCAATGGCGGCAATGGGCATTTCGGCGGCGAGACGCTGAAGCGGGCGCTGGGCATTGATCTCACCCATGTGCCCTATCGTGGAACGGCGCCGGCCTTGCAGGATGTGCTGGCCGGGCGTGTGACGCTCTTCATGCAGACCATCGTGGGTGGGATCGGCCCTTATCGGAACGGGCAGATCAAGCCGCTGGTCGCCTTTGGCCGAAACCGCGTCGCGGAAATTCCCGACACGCCGACGCTGGCGGAACTTGGCCATGACGTGCCGGATTCCGGCACCTGGTATGGCGTCCTTGCCGCTGCCGGAACGCCTGCGCCCCTGGTCGCGCGCATGGCGCGGGACCTGGAGGCGGTAACGCGCGAGACGGCGTTCCGGGAGCGGCTGGCCACCCAGGCGACGGTGCCGGATTGGTTGGGCCCGGAGGATTTCGCGACGCGCATCCGGCAGGAGGTGCCAGCCTGGGCGGCCGTGGCGCGGGCGGCGAATATGACGGCCGACTAAGTAAAAAAGGCCTCCGGCGGCTGGGGCCGAGGCCCTGTTTAGACCGGAGACATCCCTGACGGGTGTTCGGGGACATGCTTGACGCTTTTGGGCAGTTTTTCTCGGGAGAGAGACGATGCCCTGGAAGG
>JAIYDS010000107.1 GCA_027487385.1 Acetobacteraceae bacterium
AAAATCCGCCCCTATAAGTCGGGCATGGACGGAATCGGTGCCAATGTTCCGGAATATGGTGTGGGCGAGTTGGCGGGGGCCATCAAGCGCACCCTGGAGGGCGCCTTCGCGCGCGTCCGGGTGCGCGGGGAGCTCACCGAGGTCAAACCCTATGCCTCCGGCCATATCTACCTCTCGCTGAAAGAGGAAAACGCGAAGATCGAGGCGGTGATCTGGAAGGGCACCGTCTCCCGCGTCGGCCTGAAGCCGGAGAACGGCATGGAGGTGGTGGCGACGGGCCGCCTCTCCACCTATGCCGACCGCTCGAAATACCAGCTGGTCATCGAGAAGCTGGAATATGCCGGCGCCGGCGCCATGCTGGCCCGGATCGAGGCGCTGAAGGCCGCCTTCCTGAAGGAGGGCCTCTTCGACGCGGAGCGCAAGCGCAAGCTGCCCCTGCTGCCGCGCGTCATCGGCGTGGTGACCAGCCCGCAGGGCGCCGTGATCCAGGATATCCGCACCACGCTGGCGCGCCGCTTCCCGCGCCATGTCATCCTCTGGCCCGTGCCGGTGCAGGGGGAGGGCGCAGCCGAGAAGATCGCCGCCGCCATCCGCGGCTTCTCCAGCCTGCCGGAAGGCGGGCCGGTGCCGCGCCCCGATGTCATCATCGTGGCCCGCGGTGGCGGTTCCCTCGAAGACCTCATGGCCTTCAATGAGGAGGTGGTGGTCCGCGCCGCCGCCGCCTGCACCATCCCGCTGATCTCCGCCGTGGGTCACGAGACCGACACCACGCTGATCGATTTCGCCAGCGACCGCCGCGCGCCCACCCCCACCGCCGCCGCCGAAATGGCCGTGCCCGCGCGGCTGGAGCTGGCGGCGGACCTCGCCCAGCGCGGCGCGCGGCTGGACAATCGCATCGCCGCCCGGCTGCGCGAGGCGCGTCTGCACCTGACCCGCGCCGAGGCCGGCCTGCCCGACCTGCCGGCCATGGTGAATCAGCTCCGCCAGCGCCTGGATGATCGCGGCGAGCGGCTGCGCGCGGCCCTGCCGGGCTTCGTCGCCGCCAAGCGCAATTCGCTCACCCGGGCCAGCGCCGGGCTGCGCCACCCGCGTGAGGCCATCGCCGCCGGGCGCCACGCCCTGGGCGCGCTGGACCAACGCATGCAGGCGGCCTGGGCGCGCGGCGCGGCGCGGCGGCAATCCGCGCCCGCTTTGGCGCGCCTCTCGCCCGCCCCGGTCCTCGCCCTGATCCGCGAGCAGGCGGCGCGCGTCGAGGGCCTGGCCGCCCGGCTGGAGGCCGTCAGCTACAACGCGGTCCTGGCGCGCGGCTTCGCCCTGGTGCAGGGGCCGGATGGCACGGCACTGACCCAGGCGGCACAGGTGGCGCCCGGGGCCAATCTCACGCTCACGTTCCAGGATGGCGCGGTGAAGGCGACGGCCGCCGGGGGCAAGCCCAAATCCACCAAGCCGCCGCAAGGCAGCCTTTTTTGAGGCGCCGCCCCTTTGAAACGTAGGGTCGCCCTCGCCCTGCCGGCCATCCTGCTGGCACGGCCGGCGGCGGCGGTGGAATGGCGCGGCAGCCCGGCCCAAGGCGCGCTGCTGATCGGGCAGGGGGCGCGCGGCCAGCGCCTGGCGCTCGACGGCCAGCCGGTCCGCGTCTCGCCCGAGGGATTCTTCGCGCTGGGCTTCGGCCGCGACCATGCGCCCAGCGCCACGCTGACCGTGAATGGCGCGGCCCGCCCAATCGCCGTGGCGCGGCGGGAATGGGATGTGCAGCACATCACCGGCCTGCCCCCCGCGCAGGTGACGCCCGATGCCGCCGCGCTGGAGCGCATCCGCGCCGAGCGCGAACGCCTGGCCGCCGTGCGCGGGGTGGATTCGGCGCGGGTGGATTTCGCCGGCGGCTTCGCTTGGCCGGCGCGGGGGCGCATCAGCGGCATCTTCGGCAGCCAGCGCGTGCTGAACGGCCAGCCGCGCCAGCCGCATTACGGGCTGGATGTGGCCGGGCCGGTCGGCACGCCCATCCTCGCCGCCGCCGCCGGCCAGGTCACGCTCGCCGCCGAATTCCATTTTTTCGGCAAGCTGATGGTGCTGGATCACGGCCATGGGGTGAACACGCTCTATGCCCATCTCTCCGCCATGGACCTCCGGGAGGGCGAGGAAGTGCGCCAGGGCCAGCGCATCGGCGCGATGGGCGCCACCGGCCGCGTCACCGGCCCGCATCTGCATTTCAGCCTGAGCTGGTATCGGGTCTGGCTGGACCCGCAGCCGCTGCTGCCGAGCTGACCCATCGTTTCGTTACCAATATTTTAATCCTGCGCGCTACCTTCCCGTTCAGCTTCGGTTTATCTTCACGCATGGCGCAGGGGCGTTTTGGGGCGATGGTCACCCCCCTTCCGTCCGCTTCGCGTGGGAAAGCCAAGACATCCATGAACGTCATCCATCAGGAGCCGCCAAAGGCCGATTCCCGGGCTGAGAGCTCCATTTCGGCGGATGCCGCGGCCCAGGCGCCGGCGCGCAGGCCTTGGCTCTGGCTCGGCCTGGCGGCGGCGATCGCCGCCGGGGGGTATGTCTATCTGAACCAGCCCGACCCCACCCCGGCCGCCCAGCCCATGGCCGAGCGCCTGCCGCCCGGCCAGTTCCGCCTGACCGAGAATGAGATGCGCGCGCTCAGGATCGAGCCCGTGGTCCTGCATCAATTCCGCCCCGAGCGCCTGGCCGAGGGCCGCATCGCCTATAATGACGACCGCTCCACCCCCATGCTCTCGCCCTTCACCGGCCGCGTCACCCGCGCCTTCGCCCGGGTGGGGGACCGCGTCGTGGCGGGCCAGCCGCTTTATGAGATCGAGACGCCGGATGTGACCGCGGCGGCGAACGAGTTGCTGGCGGCCCTGGACAACATGCAGAAGACGCGCGTGGCGCTGGAGCAGGCGCGGCGCGAGGAAGCGCGCCAGCAATCGCTCTTCTCCGCCCGCGCCGCCTCGCAGCGCGATGTGGAGCAGGCCCGCGCCGCCGCCCAGGGCGCCGAGGCCGATGCCCGCAGCGCCGCCGCCCAGGCCGAGGCGCAGCGCGACCGGCTGCGGGTGCTGGGCCGCGACCCCGGGCAGATCGCCGAGATCGAGCGCACGCGCCAGGTCAGCGGCATCATCACCGTCACCGCGCCCTTGGCCGGCACCATCACCCAGCGCCGGGTCGGCCCGGGGCAATGGGTCTCGGCGGGGCAGGGGGAGCCGGTCTTCACCATCGCCGATCTCTCCACCATGTGGCTCGTCGCCCAGGTGCGCGAGCTGGACGTGCCGCTGATCCGTGTGGGGCAGGAGGTGGAGGTCTCCCTCGCCGCCCTGCCGGGCCAAGTGTTTCCGGCGCGCATCGTGCGCAGCGCCGCGGGCCTCGACCCCGCCACGCGCCGCCTGACCGTGATGGCCGAGGTGGCGGACCCCGAGGGCGCGTTGCGGCCCGAGATGTTCGCCAATTTCCGCATCACCGTGGGCGCAGCGCAGCAATCCCCCGCCGTGCCCGCCAGCGCCGTGATCTTCCGCGGCGCCGAGGCCAATGTCTGGGTGGCCCTGCCCGAGGGCCGCTTCATCCTGCGCCGCATCACCCCCGGCATTCGCATGGGCGACCTGATCCAGGCGCGCGAGGGCGTTGAGGCCGGCGACCGGCTGGTGACCGGCGGCGCGCTCTTCATCGACCGCGCCGCGCGGATTGATTAACGAACCATGTCGGAGAGACCGTTTCACCGCTTCGGCGGCTGGCCGCCTCATCGGATCGGGCTGGCCGTTGAGAGACCGATTCACCGCTTCGGCGGCAAGCCGCCTCATCGGATCGGGCTGGCCGTTGAGAGACCGATTCACCGCTTCGGCGGCAGGTCGCCTCATCGGATCGGGCTGGCCGTTGAGAGACCGATTCACCGCTTCGGCGGCAAGCCGCCTCATCGGATCGGGCTCTAGATGCGCCAGATCGTCGCCATCTCGCTCCAGCAGCGGGCGCTGGTCATTCTTCTGTTCATCGCCTTCGTCGCGGTCGGCGCCTATGGCTTCCTCAAGCTGAACATCGAGGCCTATCCCGATCCGGTGCCGCCGCAGGTGGTCATCATCACGCAGAATCCTGGCCAATCGGCGGAGGAGATCGAACGCTACGTCTCCATCCCCATCGAACTGGCGATGGCGGGCCTGCCCAACCTGAATTCCGTGCGCTCCACCAGCCTCTTCGGGCTTTCGGATGTGCGGGTGCAATTCACCTTCGCCTACACCTATGAGCAGGCCTTGCAGCAGGTGCTGAACCGCCTCGCCGTGCTGCGGGATTTGCCGGATGGCGCGAACCCGACCATCAGCCCGCTTTCGCCCATCGGCGAGATCATGCGCTACCGCGTGGTGGGCCCGCCCGGCTTCTCGCCCGATGACCTGAAGGTGCTGCAGGAATGGGTGCTGGAGCGCCGCTTCAAGCGCGTGCCCGGCGTGGTGGATGTGACGAGCTTCGGCGGCCGCAGCAAATCCTATTCCGTCACCATTGACCTGCCGCGCCTCAACGCCTTCGGCCTGCAACTGCCGGCCGTCATCCAGGCGGTGCGCAGCGGCAATGCGACCGTGGGCGCCGGCGTCATCCAGATCGGGCCGCAGGCGGCGGTGGTGCAGGGCATCGGGCTGATCCGCAGCCTGGACGATATCCGCAACATCGTCCTCACCGCCTCGGCCGATGGCGCGCCCGTGCTGCTCTCCGATGTCGCGACCATCGAGGTCGGCGCCCTGCCGCGCCTGGGCATCGCGGGGCATGAGGCGGATGAGGATGTGGTGCTGGCCACTGTCCTGATGCGCCGTGGCGAGCAGACCCTGCCCACCATCCATGGCGTGCAGGCCGAGGTGGCGCGCATCAATGCCGGCGGCGTGCTGCCGCCCGGCGTGCGCATCGTGCCCATCTATGACCGCGAGGAGCTGGTGAAGCTCGCCACCCACATGGTGGTGCACAACATCATCGTGGGCGTGGTGCTGATCCTCGTCATCCAGTGGCTTTTCCTGGGCGATCTGCGCGGCGCCATCGTCGTCGCCGCCACCATCCCCTTCGCCTTCTTCTTCGCCGTGCTGGTGATCCTGGCCCGCGGCGAGAGCGCCAATCTGCTGAGCATCGGGGCGCTGGATTTCGGGCTGCTGGTGGATGCGACCATCATCATGGTGGAGAACATCTACCGGCACCTCGCCATGGCGCGGCGCAACCCGCATCTCTATGCTGGAAGCCAGTCCGCCGGCGGGCTTTCGGGCATTTCGCTCATCATCCTCCGCGCGGGCAGCGAGGTGGGCAAGCCCATCCTCTTCGCGCTGCTCATCGTCATCGTCGCCTTCATCCCGCTCTTCACCATGGGCGGCATCGAGGGGCGCATCTTCGGCCCCATGGCGAAGACCTATGCCTATGCCATCGCGGGTTCGCTGATCGCGGCCTTCACCATCGTGCCCGCGCTCTCCGCCCTGCTGCTCAGCGAGAACAGCCAGGAGCGCGACACGCCGCTGGTGCGCGCGCTCCGCTGGTCCTATGCCAAGCTCTATCAGGCGGCGATGGCGGCGCGGGCCTTCGCGCTCACGCTCGCCGCCATCCTCGTCGCCATCTCCATCTTCGTGCTCTCGCTGCTCGGCGCCGAATTCCTGCCGACGCTGGAGGAGGGCAATCTCTGGGTGCGCGCCACCATGCCCGGCACGATTTCGCTGGAGGAGGGCCATGGCACGGTGCAGCGCATCCGCGCCACGCTGATGGAATTCCCCGAGGCCATCACCGTCACCTCGCAGCAGGGCCGCCCGGATGACGGCACGGACCCCGCCGGCTTCTTCAACGCGGAGTTCTTCATCCCGCTGCGCGCGCCTGATCAATGGACCACGGCGCGCCACCGGGACGGCCTCGTGGCCGCCATCAACGCCCGCCTCTCCGAGCGCTTCATCGGCATCCAGTTCAGCTTCGCCCAGGCGATCAGCGACAATGTCCAGGAGGCCGCCTCGGGCGTGAAGGGCGCCAATGCCATCAAGGTCTTCGGCACGGAGTTGGATGTGCTGACCGCCCGCGCCGAGCAGATCCGCGAATTGCTGACCCAGGTGCGCGGCCTGACCGATGTGGCGGTCTTTCCCACCCTCGGCCAGCCCACCGTCTCGGTCACGATCGACCGCGCCCGCGCCGCCCGCTTCGGCCTGCGCGTCGAGGACATCAATGACGTGATCCAGGCGGCGATCGGCGGGCGCGAGGCAGGGCGGCTCTATGAGCCGGGTGGCGACCGCAACTTCCCCATCATGGTCCGCCTGGCCGAGCCCTTCCGCAACAGCCTGGATGCCATCGGCCGAATCCCCGTGGGCGGGCCGCGCGGCGCGGTGCTGGCGGATGTGGCCAGGGTCGAGCTCGTCTCCGGCACGGCCTATGTCTATCGCGAGGATGGCAGCCGCTACGTCCCCATCCGCTTCTCCGTCCGCGGCCGCGATCCGGCGAGTGCGGTGCTGGAGGCCCAGGCGCTGGTGGGGCGCGAAGTGCGGCTGCTGCCGGGCTATCGCCTCGACTGGGTGGGCGAGTTCCGCAACCTGCAGGAGGCGGTGAAGCGCCTGCTGACCATCGTGCCCGTGGCGCTGATCATCATCATGATCCTGCTCTACGTGCAGTTCGGGAATCTGCGGGAGATGCTGCTGGTGATGGCCATGGTGCCGCTTTCGCTCGTGGGTGGCATCCTGGCGCTGGGGGCGGCGGGGCTGAACTTCTCGGTGCCGGCGGCGATCGGCTTCCTGGCCCTGTTTGGCATCACGGTGATGGAGGGGATCATCCTGCTCAGCCATTTCAACCATTTGCGGCATGAGGGGCTGTCCTGGCGGCAGGCGCTGGATCAATCCGGGCAGGACCGTCTGCGCCCGGTCTTCATGACCTGCTTCGCCAGCTTCTTCGGCCTGCTGCCCATGGCGCTGGCGACGGGCATCGGCGCCGATGTGACCAAGCCGCTGGCCATCGTGGTGGTGGGCGGAATCGGCCTCGTGCCGGTCTTCATCCTCGTCACCTTCCCGGCGCTGATCGACCTGCTGGGCCGCCCGCGGGACCTGGCGCGGCAGGAGGCGGCGCTTTCGGCGCGGCGGGAACGCGCGGGGCTGCCGGCATGAGGCTGCTCCTGGCCGCCGCCCTGCTGCTGGCCTTGCCGGCCGCCGCGCAGACCCCGCCGCCCCGGGCCGGCGGCCCGGGCCAGGCCGTGCTTCCGCTGCCCGCCGGCACCCGCACCCTCACGCTCGACCAGGCCGAGCGGATGCTGCTGGAGCGCAACCTCAGCGTCATCGCCGCCCAACGCGGGGTAGATGCGGTGCGGGCGCAGCGGCTTGTCGCTTCCTCCCGGCCCCCGGCCGAGGTCTCGGTGGGCAACAACTTCGCGGAGTTCAACAGCACCACGGGCAACCGGGTGCAGGGGGCGCGTTTCATCAGCCCCTCCAACAACATCGCCCTGGGCCTGACGGTGCTGATCGAGACCGGCGGCAAGCGGACGCTGCGCACGCGCCTCGCGGAGGAAAACATCGGCGTGGCCGAGGCGCAGGTGCTGGATGCGCTGCGCGGGCAATTCTTCGCGCTGCGCCAGGCCTTCATCGCGGCCCTGGGCGCGCGGGCCAATCTGGAGGTGGCGCTCGCCAACCGCACCAGCCTCGACCGCACCGAGGCGCTGCTGCGCCGGCAATTGCAGGATGGCGCCCTGCCGGAGGGCGATCTGCTGCGCTTCCAGGCGAGCCGCCTGCCCTTTGAGGCGGATGTGACCGGCGCCGCCCAGGCCTATGCCGCCGCCGTCGCCCAGGTGGCCGTGGCGCTGGCGCTGGACGCCGCCGCCTTCCCCGCGCGCGGCCAGGGGGCGCTGCCGCCCGTGGCGCTCGATGTGCGCGGCCGCTTCGACGCCATGCCCACACCGGGCGCCACGCGCGAAGAGCTGGCCGAGGCGGTGCAGCACCGCGCCGATGTGGTGGCGGCGAGCCGCGCCGCCGCCGCCGGGGCCGCCAATACCAGCCTGGCCGAGGCGCAGCGCTGGCGCGACGTGACGCTGAATGGCGGCTGGAGCCGCTCCCGCCTCTCGCAGGATCTGCCCAGCGCCTCGCAGCCGCTGAACGCCACCAACCAATTCACCTTCAGCCTTTCGGTGCCGCTCTTCACCAACCAGATCGTCACCGGGCAGATCGGCACGGCGGCGGGGCAGCAGGCGCAGCTGGAGGCGCAGGCGCGCCTCGCCCTGTTGCAGGGCCGTGCGGATTTCGCCGCGGCCTGGGCGGCCCATGAGCAATCCCGCGCGCTGCTGCGGCTCTACACCGGCGGCGCGCTGGGACGGGCGGAGCAGGCCTATCGCAGCGCGGAGCAGGCCTATCTGGCGGGCGGGCGCTCGCTGCTCGATGTGCTGGACGCGCTGCGGACGCTGAACGCGACGCGCATCGCGGCGAACAATGCGCGGACGGCCTATCTGACGGCGCTGGCGCAGCTGGAGTTTGCGACGGGGGTGAGCGGGGTGGCGGCGCGGCTCTAGGGGGCCGAAGCGCCGGCCTTCAAAGGCTGCGCGGTGCTGGGGTCCGGGCCCTTTCGGCCCCGACCGCCGGAGGCCCTCAATCCTCGCTTTCCAGCCGCGCGATATCCTCATCCGACAGCCCGAAATGATGGCCGATCTCGTGCAGCAGCACGTTGCGGACCAGCCGGAACAGATCCTCCCCGGTCTCGATCCATTCCAGCAGGATGGGCTCGCGGTAGAGCAGGATGGTGTCCGGCGCGGCCGGCGCATCGGCAGCGGATTTGTGGGTCAGCGGGGTTCCGCGGTAGAGCCCGGTCAGTTCCCAGGGGCTGTCCAGGCCGAGCTCGGCGACGATCTCGTCCTCCGGCACCTCTTCCACGATGATGGCGGTTCCGCGCACCATGTCGCGCAATTCGCGGGGGATGGCGGCGAGGGCATCCTCGGCCATCTCCAGAAGGTCTTCGAGGCTGGGGGGCGTGGTGGGGCGCATCGCAGCTGCATGCCACGCGCGGGGCGGAAAAGGGAGGGGCTTGATGATCGGGAAGCTGGATGAGGCGGCGCGGGGCGCGCTGGGCGAGAGCCTGCCGGAATGGCGGTTGCTGGCGGGGCGCGATGCCATCCAGCGCCTGTTCCGCTTCCGCGACTTCAACGAGGCCTGGGGTTTCATGTCGCGCGTCGCCCTGCTGGCCGAGGCGCAGGACCACCACCCCGAATGGTTCAACGTCTACAACCGCGTCGAAATCACGCTGACCACGCATGATGCGGGCGGGCTTTCGGCGCGGGATGTGAAGCTCGCGCTGGCGATTGACGCGCTGCTGGGCTGATGGAGGCCCCGCTTCGCACCCAGGCCGTCACGCGCTCGGCCCTGCGCTTCTGCCTGGCGCGGGGCTGGTCGCCCTTGCTGGAGATGCCTCTGCCCGATGGAAGGCGCGCGGACCTCTTCGCGCTCCGCCCCGATGGCGGCTTCGCGCTGATCGAGGTGAAATCCTGCGCGCGTGACTTTCTGAGCGACGCGAAATGGACCGAATACCGCGCCTATTGCGACGAGCTGCATTTCGCCGTGGACCAGGATTTCCCGACCGGCCTCCTGCCCGAGGATACCGGCCTGCTGGTCTGTGACGGCTTCGAGGCCGTGGCGCTGCGCGAGGCGCCGGCCCATCCGCTCGCCCCCGCCCGCCGCCGCGCCCTGCTGCACCGCTTCGCGAGCCTCGCCGCCACGCGCCTGGCCGGCCTGGCGGACCCCTCGGGCCTTGCTGAGCGGCGCGCGGCACTCCGGCTCGATTGATCGCGCGCATGGACGCGGCTCGGCGTCCGGCGCAGCATGCGATGCGGGAGGGTCCATCCATGCTGCGCCTTGTGCTGCCTTTGACACTGATCGCCGGGGTCGCCGCGGCCCAGTCGCCGCCGATGGCGGGGGAGGGGCTTCGCCTCTCGCGCCAATGGTGCGCGGCCTGCCACGCCGTCTCGCGCGACATGCCGCCGCCAGCGGGCGATGCCGCGCCCAGCTTCCCCGCCATCGCCGCCGCACCCAGCACCACCGAGACGGGGCTGCGCATCTTCCTCCAGACGCCGCATGCGAACATGCCCAATTTCCAGCTCAGCCGGGCGGAGCTGGAGGCGGTGGTGAACTATCTCCTCTCGCTGCGGCCGTGATCCTCTACATCGCGCCGGGCAGCCCCTTCGCGCGGATCATCCGCATCCTCTCGCGCGAGCGGGGGCTGGGCCTCACGGAGGTCGAGACGCCGCTGCGCGACCCCGCCGCCCCGCAGCTCGCCCACAACCCTGCCGGCCGCGTGCCGGCGCTGCTGGATGGCGCCACGCTGGTCTGCGAGACGCCGCTGATCCTGGCGCATCTCGGCCTGCTGCCGCGCGAGGCCGCCGCCCTCTCGCGCCTCGGGCAGGCGCTGGCGCTGATGGATGGCATCGCCGTCTGGAATCGCGACCTGCGGCGGCCGGAGCATGAACGCTCACCCGCCTTCCAGGCGCTGGAACGCCGCCGCGCGAATCGCATCCTGGATGCGCTGGACTTGGCGGCGCATGACCCCTTCAGCGTGGAGGGCATCGCGCTGGCCTGTGCGCTGGGTTACTGCGACCGCCGCCACACGGTCTTCCAATGGCGTGAGGGCCGGGACACACTGGCGGCCTGGTATGCGGCGGCGACCAACCGCCCCGCCTTCGCCGAGACCATGCCCCCTCTTTCCGGAATTTGACCGATGCAGAACAGTGAACCCATCTGGCGCCATGTGGATGAGAAGGCACAGCCCGCCATCGAACTCAGCGACCGCGTCTGGGGCATGCCTGAGCTCGCCTATAACGAGCACCGCTCGGCCGCCGAGCACACCGCCTATCTGAACGCCGAGGGCTTCCGCGTCACCGAACGCCTGGCCGGCATCCCCACCGCCATGATGGGCGAGGCGGGCGAGGGCGGGCCGGTCATCGCCATCCTGGGCGAATTCGACGCGCTGCCCGCGCTCTCCAATGAATCCGGCGTCACCACCCACAGCCCCATCCCCGGCGACGGCAATGGCCATGCCTGCGGGCATAATCTGCTGGGGGCCGCCTCGCTGCTCGCCGCCACCGCGGTGAAGGACTACCTGGCGGCGAATGGCCTGAAGGGCCGCGTGCGCTATTACGGATGCCCGGCCGAGGAAGGCGGCGCCGCCAAGGGCTTCATGGCCCGCGCCGGGCTGTTCGACGATGTGGACATCGCCATTTCCTGGCACCCGGGCAGCTTCGCCAGCGTGAATGAGCCGCTTTCGCTGGCGAATACGCGCATTGACTTCACCTTCCACGGCCGCGCCAGCCATGCCGCCGCGGCGCCGCATCTTGGCCGTTCCGCGCTGGATGCCGTCGAGCTGATGAGCGTGGGCGTGAACTATCTGCGCGAGCATATCCCGCAGGAAAGCCGCATCCATTACGCTTATCTCGATGCCGGCGGCGTGGCACCCAATGTGGTGCAGGCGAAGGCGAAGGTGCGCTACCTGATCCGCGCCGCCAATGTGGCCGATCTGAAGCATCTGGTGACGCGCGTGCGCGCCATTGCCGATGGCGCGGCGCTGATGGCCGAATGCCGCGTCGAGACGCAGGTGATCTCGGCCGTCTCCAACCTGCTGGCCAATCCGCCGCTGGAAAAGCTGATGCAGGAAAGCCTGGACCGCCTGGGCCCGCCCCCCTTCGACGAAGAGGACCGCAAGCGCGCCGCCGAATTCCAGGCGACGCTCTCCGAGGCGGACATCGCCTCGGCCTTTCGCAAGGTGGGGCTGCCGCGCACGGATGCGCCGCTGGCCGACCGCATCGTGCCGCTGGACAGCCCGCGCGCGCCGATGATCGGCAGCACGGATGTGGGCGATGTGAGTTGGGTGGTGCCGACGGTGCAGGCGCGCGGCGCCACGCATGCCATCGGCACGCAGCTGCATTCCTGGCAGGTGACAGCGCAGGGCAAGCTGCCCCACGCCCATAAGGGCATGGTGCATGTGGCCAAGGTGATGGCCGGCACGGCGGTGGATGCGCTGCTGAAGCCGGAAATCATCGCGGCCGCCAAGGCGGACCACGCGGTGCGCGCGGGCGGGCCCTATGTGTGCCCGCTGCCGGAAGACGCGGTGCCGCCGATCGGGATGTCGCTGGCGGTTTGAAGGGAAGTGAAACTGGGGACCGTGGCGGTCCCCAGACCCCTGCCGCATGTTTGCGCGACGCTTTCTCGTTACGAATTCGACATTGGCCATTTGCCGAGACCCGCCATAGCCTTGGCGCGGGCCAAGGTTGATGGGCATGCCACTCGTATCAAAGCTCTTTCGGGACAATCCGCGGCTGCAAGCCTGCCTCGTCAGCCATGCCGCCCATGTGACACCCGGTTCCAAGGGCCAGCATGTGGCCCTGATCCAATATGCTGTCCTCACGCTGGAAGGGGGCAAGATCGCAGGTTCGGAGATCGCTCTGCGAAACTACGGCCCGACGACCACCGCGGCCGTCCTGGCCTATAAGCGGCGCCGCAAGATCATCAATCCGAGCTACCAGACCTCCGCCGACAATATTGTCGGGCGCATGACCATCGCGGCACTGGATCGTGAAATGGCCCTCAGGGAATTCGCCCGCGGGCCCACCTTTCAATACGCGCTTTAGCGGCGGGAGAAGTCCCTCAATGATTGCGGATTTCATCGTCTCCCTGGATGGGGTCAGCACCTTTTCTCCGCCGACCTGGGCCAAGGACCCGGCGGGCCATCATCTCGGGCCATATTATCAAAGAAGGGCGGCGCGGGGTCATGTGCGCGTGCTGCTCCGCGCCCATGCTGGTGCAAGCTGCGGCAATATCGCGCCGACCCGGGACCAGATCATCATCAATATGCGCCAGGCGGCCGATGGAAATTTTCGCAAGGATGCGTTCCTCTGCCTCTTCGGCAGCAGCAACGGCGCCGCCGTGGCGCTGTCCCTGGCGGCGGAATTGCAGGACCAGATCACGATCGTCTACCTGTGCCTGGCGGACCTCCCGCTCTTCGATGGTGGACGCAATCCGCCGATCGAGGGGGTGTGCCTGTGCGATGCGGGGCGCCCGCAGACCTATGACCTGGTGGAGCGCGGGTTGGATTCCCGGGGCAAACCGAAGATGATCGCCTCCGAGACCATCTTCGTGAAAGGCGATCGTCCCTCCACCACCGTGCTTCGCCCGATCAAGGCCGGGACGAAGGAGAATGTATACCAGCATCAAGGCAACAGCATCATGCCCTATCTGGTGCGGGACGGGTGGCGATGGACCTCATCCATGCCGAATGGCGAGGTCCATGGGAAAATCCGGAATGCGGATTGGGTGAATACGGAGATAGACGTCTCGAAGAAGCAGCTGAAATGGTGGCATGCCGAAGACGGCCAGCATCATGCCAATCTGGACGATGATGCGCTGTCCGATTTCGGCCGGCGCGCGCAGCAGGAACTGGGCAAGGCCTAACGCCGCGTCACACCCAGGCGCCCGGCCCGGTCAGCAGTTGTGAAACCCGCCATCCGGAAAGGCTGCGAACTCCACCACCCCCAGCACCCGCATCTCCCGGGGCTCGATCACCAGCGCTGCGCCTTCGGGAAAGGCCCGCCCCGCCACCGGATCGCCAAAGATCATGATGGCTGGCGTCCGGTGCCCCACCAGCACGCGGTTCACGCCGGGCGGCACCGGCGCTGAGAAGAGCCGCCGATGCTCGGCCAGCACCCAATCCAGGCGCGGGCCGGAGAAGTCATCGGCCAGCAGGCTGTCGGTCACCTGCACCCGCGCCGCGCCCCAGGCTTCCTCGGCCGTGTCGCGGGCGCGATAGACCGGCCCGGCCAGCACCGGGAATTGCATGGGGATACCGAGTTCGGCCATGCGTGCCGCGATCCGGCGGGATTGCTCCCGCCCTCGGGGCGAGATGTTGCGCTGCCCCGCGCGGTCGCCGACGCGGAAGCTGCGGTCGCAGGGTTCGCCCAGCGTATCGGCATGGCGGAAGAACAGCACCAGCCCGCCCGCCCACAGCCGCGGCAGCAGGGCCGATGTGGCGATGTCCTGCGGCGCCAGGCGCTGCGCCGCCGCCGGCGAGGCCAAGCAGGCCAGCCCCAAGGCGCGCCGAGTGATGGCGGGGTCTGGGGACCGCCACGGTCCCCAGCGGAGTTTGAGGCAGAGCCTCAATCTTCTACTCCAGCCGCGCACCCGAAACCTGCACCAGCCTTTGCCAGACCGGCGTCTCCCGCTCCACCAGCGCGGTGAGATCGGCCGGGGTGGCGCTCACCACCGTCCCGAAGCCCAGCGGTTTCAGGCGTTCGATGAATTCCGGCACCACGCTGATGGTCTTCACCGCGTTGTGGATGCGGGTGATGTGCTCGGCCGGTGTGCCGCCCGGGGCCATGATGGCGTTCCAGGTCACCACATTGTGCTGCGCGAGGCCGAGATCGGCGAAATCCGCCATGCCCGGCACCTGGGGCAGGATGGCCAGGCGCTGGGCGGAACTCACGGCGAAGGGCAGCACCCGGCCGGAGGCAACATGCGGCATCAGCGCGGGCATCACGTCGAACATCATGTCGATGGTGCCCGAGAGCATGTCGGTGATGGCGGGCCCGCCGCCGCGATAGGGCACATGCAGGATCTTGGCGCCCGAGGCGGCGTTGATCGCCTCGATGTTGATGTGGCTGGTGGTGCCCGTGCCGCTGCTGCCCATCTTCACCTGGTCCGGGTTGCGCTTGCTCCAGGCGACCAGGCTGCGGAAATCCGTCCAGCCGTTGCGGCGGGCGGATTCGGCATTCACCACGCAAAGCAGCGCGCCATCGGTGATCTGCGTGACCGGCGTGAAATCGGTGCGCGGGTTGAAGGGCAGGCGCTGCGTCATGAAGGGGAAGGCGCAGAGGATGGCGACGCCCAGCAGGCCGACCATGGTGCCGTCCTTGTCGCCCTTGGCCAGCGCATCGGCGCCGATCATGCCGCCCGCGCCGCCTCGGTTTTCCACGACGACGCCGGTGCCGAGCGCCGGCGGCAGGCGCTCGGCCAGGATGCGGCCCAGCAGGTCCACGGCGCCGCCGGGCGGGAAGGGGACGATGATGCGGAGCGGCCGCCCCTGGGCGATGGCTGGCGTGGTGAGCGCCCCAGCCAGCGGCAGGGCAGCGGCGCCCAGAAGGACACTGCGTCGCATGGTCATGTACATCGTCTCCCGGTGTGTAACGGAAGATTGCGGCTCAGAGGGCCGCCTCTGCAAGCCGTTTGCGCGAAAGTGCAATGACCGCTTCAGCTTCGCGTGTCAGCGCATATTTCTGCAACTCATCCGGGCGCGCCCAGGCGGTGGCGCTGACGTCATCGCCGGCGCGCGCCTCGCCCGAGAGCCATTCGGCGCAGTAATCCACGATGGTGTAGTGGTAGCGCACGGCGCCGGCCTCATCGCGCGTCACGGCGTCAATGACGTCGGCCAGGAGAAGGGGGCCGACGGTGATGCCCGTCTCCTCCAGCAATTCGCGCCGCGCCGCCTCCTGCGCGCCCTCGCCCAGATGCTGCGCGCCGCCGGGCAGCGACCAGGAGCCGATGCGCGGCGGCTTGCCGCGCTGCACCAGCAGGACTTCCTCGCCGCGAAAGACGATGACGCCGATGCCGATCCAGGGGCGGTCGGGGTACTCCCGGGTCATGCGCCCGATCGCGAAGCGAAGCGCAGCGTGAATCGGTCGCACATCATGCTACGGCGAGGTCCTCGATGCGCGGGATCATCGCCTTTTCCTTCCAGAGGCCGAGCTGGAAGGCCCAGCCCTGAAAGCGCGCCTCCAGCGCCTGCGCCTCGGCGCCGCCCTCGGCCCGCAGGCGCACCCAGAACAACTCGCCCTCGCGATGGGGGGCGACGGTGATGGTGACGTCATCCGTGTAGTGGAAGCGCGCTTCGCCGAGCGCCTCCCCGGGGATGGCGGCGGCGGGGCGGACTTCGATGAAGCTCAGCGCGTCAAAGGCGCGGCCCACCTCGTCCAGCGCGATGCGGTCCGCCACCGGCGCATCCTCGGGGGTGATGATGTCGAGCGGCGCATCCACTTCGCCCGCGCGGGCCAGCACCAAGGGCGGCGCGCCGGTGCGGGCGATTTCCACGCGGCGCAGCCGGGCGGGGGCCAGGCTGGACAGGTCGCGGTTGAGCCAGAGCGAGGGGTCGGCATCGGCGCCGAGGCGGCCTTCGGCCAGCCAGGCGCGGGATTCGCCGGGGCGGCGGAAATAGATGCTCTCGGGCTGGTTGCCCTGGGTCCGCATGCGGCGCCGGCCGAGGATGGCCTCGGCGATCGCGTTGCCCTGCGCGTCCAGCAGGCGCAGCAGCGTGGCGGTGCTGTTCGGGGCAGCCGGATCTTCCACGCCGAGGCGCGACCATTGCGCCGGGTCCGCGCTGCGCTCCTCGGCCAGGCGCAGTTCGGTAAGGCCGGTGAGGGTCTCGCGCACGCGTTCGGGTCGGGCGGGGTAGCCGTGGGTTTCGGCGATGGCCCAGGTGTCGCCTTGCCGCAGCAGCGTGGTGCTCTGCCCGCCGCGGCGGATTTCCAGCCGCTGGGCCTGGGCCAGGCGAGGTGCCAGGCCGGGGAAGGCGAGGGCGCCGGGCGTGATCACGCCCTGCACCTCGCCCTCCGGCCGCAGCAGCAGCGCCGCACCCAGGCTGGCCGCCGCACCCGCACCCAGCAGGATCAATGTGCGCTTGCCGATCATGCGCGTGCGGCCGCGCGGCGCCGCGAGCGCAGCACGCCCAGGACCACGGCAAAGAGCGTCAGCAGCACCGGCACGAAGGCGATGTTGAAGATGCGCAGCCAGCTTTCCAGCGTCTCGATGTCACGCCGCAATTCCAGCTGGACGGCGCGCAATTGCCGCCGCGTGTTGGCGATTTCCTCGCGCGCGCGGTCAATTTCGGCGCGCTGCTCGGCGGTGATGACGGTCTGGTTGGTGTTGCGCGCGCCTTCGCCGCCCGTGCCCTGGCGCAATTCGCGCAGGCGGCGCTCGGTGGCCTGGAGGCGTTCAGTCAACTGCTGCTCGTTCTGGCGGAATTCGGCATCGGCGCGGCGGCGGATATCCTCCACCAGCTCGAAGGGTCTTTGCGATTCTCCGCGCGAGCGCAGGCTGATCATGGCGTCCGAGCCGGCCAGCGTATCGGCCACATTCACCACGAAGCTGCCATTGCCCGAGAAGGGATTGGCCACCGGCTGGCCGAAGAATTCCTGCACGCGGACCCAGAAGCGGTCCTCCAGGATATCCGTGTCATGCACGATGACCATGTTGGCCGGCCCCTCGCTGCGGTTGCGATGGGCGGGGAAATCGGCCGGGCGTTCCACGCCCTCGGCGGGGGCGGGCGGGCCCTCCTGGAAGGCGCTGCGGAGGTCGCCGCGCACCCGCGCCGCGATGACGCGCCGTTCCCCATCCGAGCGGAAGCCCGCCAGGATGCGCGTGGGCGAGGGCTCAGTCCGCACCCGCGCCGCATCCACCAGCATCGATTGCGAGGAGCTGGTCAGCAGCGGGATGAACTCGATCCCGGCATTGGGCCGCGGCCGCAGATAGCCCGCGGAGGCGACCGTCACCTGCTCGATGAGCGCGGTCGCCACCTCCTGGCGGTTCACGCTGTCGCCCTGGAGGTTGAACCAGGCGATGTAATCCACCGCCTGCACGCGCTCGGTGGGTGCGGCGCGCACGCGCCAGGCGCCGCGCAGGTCGAGCACCACCTGATCCGCCGGCGCCTCGATGCCCCAGGCCTCCAGCAGGCGCGGCAGGATGGAGGCGGTGTTGGCGGGCGGGCGGCCACCGGGGCCGGGGCGGCTCGCCTGGAATTCGCTGTGCGGGTCCAGCATCAGGAAGAGCTTGCCGCCGCGCATGACGAACTGGTCCACCGCATATTGGGCGGCCTCTGGCAGGTCCTGCGGGTGGGCCAGCAGCAGCATCTGCACCTCGGGCGGGATCACCTGCACGTCGAAGCCGAGATCCTGCACGGTGAAGTTCTCGCGCAGCTGGCGCATCACCACCTGCGGCTGGGCCAGCGCCGGCTGGCGCATCATCATCGCGCGCGGATCGCCGTTCAGCGGCAGGGGCGACATGACGCCCAGCACGGGCTTCACCGGGCTCGACAGCTCAAAGATCAGGCGCGTGAGATCGGCTTCCAGGAAGCGCTCGCGCTCCGGCTGGAAGAAGGGGATGGTGCGTTCCTCATCCACCAGGTTGCTGGCGGCCAGGCCGAAATAGACCTGCTCGCCGGCCTGATCGAGCGGCACGCCCTGCAGCCCGAGCGCGATGGCGCGGTCCTCGACGTCCGAGAAGGGCTCGGGGTCGAAGAATTCCAGGCGCAGCTTGCCGCCGGAGGCCGCGACATATTCGCGCAGCATGCCGCGCACGCGCTCGGCATAGGCGCCGAATTGCGGCGCCTCGGCGCCCAGCTTGCGGGAGTAGAAGAAGCGCAGCGTGATCGGGTCGCGCAGGCCAGAGAGCACCTGCTTCGTGCCGGGCGAGAGGGTGTAGAGCTGGTTTTCCGTGAGGTCCACGCGGGCGGCGCCGAGCAGACGGTCCGCCAGCATGTTCACGCCGATGACGAAGCCGAGCGCGGCCAAAAGGCCGAAGGTGGAGAAGGTGAGGCGAGAATTGCGCATGGCCTCAATCCGCCTTCTTGTGTTCGAGGATGACGGCATTGGCGAAGAGCCAGAAGGCGATGAAGCTCGCGAAGAAGATCACGTCGCGCGCCGAGATCACGCCGCGGGTGAAGCCGTTGAAGCGCTCGGCCACGCTGATGCCGCGCGCGACCTCGGCCAGCAAGGGCAGGTTGGAGGTGAGGAATTCCGTCACCACGGGCGAGCCCGCGGCGGTGAACAGGAAGCAGCCGGCGACGGCGAGGACGAAGGCGATGACCTGGTTGCGCGTCAGCGCCGAAATCGCGGCGCCGATGGCGAGATAGGCGCCCGCCACCAGGAAGCAGCCGAGATAGCCGGTGAGGATGGCGCCATTGTCGGGCTCGCCCAGGACATTCACGGTCAGCACCAGCGGGAAGGTCAGCAGCAGCGCCACCCCGCAAAAGGCCCAGGCGGCGAGGAATTTCCCCACAACCGCCTGGCCGGCGGTGATGGGCAGCGTCAGCAGGAGTTCGATGGTGCCAAGCCGCCGCTCCTCGGCCCAGAGGCGCATGGTGAGCGCGGGCACCAGAAACAGGAACAGCCAGGGGATGAAGCCGAAAAACGGCAGGAGATCGGCCTGGCCGCGTGCGAAGAAGCCGCCCAGCGTGAAGGTGAGCGCGCCCGAAAGCACCAGGAAGATCACGATGAAGACGGTGGCGACGGGGGTCGCGAAATAGGCCGCCAGCTCACGCCGGGCGACGGTGAGGGTGGCGCTCATATTGCCTCCGACTGCTGGAGGGCGTCAGCCCGAAGGCGAGAATCTGCGGCCATCATGCGGCCTCCGCCGGTTCGGGGGCGGCGCCCAGGGTCAGGCTGCGGAACACGTCCTCCATGCTGCGCCCATCGGCGACCAGCGCCGCCGGCGTCGCATCCGCCAGCACCCGGCCGCGGGCGATGACGATGGCCCGGGTGCAGACGGCGGCCACCTCCTCCAGGATATGGGTCGAGATGATGATGGCCTTCTCGGGCGCCATGGCGCGGATCAATTCGCGCACCTCATGCTTCTGGTTGGGGTCGAGGCCGTCCGTCGGCTCGTCCAGCACCAGGACGGGGGGGGAATGCAGCAGGGCCTGGGCGAGACCCACGCGGCGCTTGAAGCCCTTGGAGAGCGTCTCGATGGGCTGCAGCCGCACGCCCTCCAGCTGGGTCAGCGCCATGGCGTGCTCCACCTTGGCGCGGCGCTCGGCGCCGGAAAACCCGCGGATGCGGGCGCAGAAGGCCAGGAAATCGGTGACGCTCATCTCAGGGTAGGTGGGGGCACCCTCGGGCAGGAAGCCCAGGTTGCGCTTGGCCGCGACGGGGCGCTGCACCACATCCTCGCCACAGATGCGGGCCGTGCCTTCGCTCGGCAGCATGAAGCCCGCCAGCATGCGCATGGTGGTGGATTTGCCGGCGCCATTGGGGCCAAGGAAGCCCACGACCTCGCCGCGCGCGACGGAGAAGCTGACCCCGTCCACGGCGGTGAAGCCGCCGAAGCGCTTGGTCAGGCCCTCGATCTCGATCAGGCCCGCGTGTTCGGTGGTCACAGTCAAGCCGCTCTCTCCCGGTTCGGCCAGCCGATTTAAAAAACCGGACAAGGATTTCAAGTCACCCGGCCGCCAGGAGCCCCACCGCGT
>JAIYDS010000060.1 GCA_027487385.1 Acetobacteraceae bacterium
CGCTATGGCGCGGGGCGCATCTGGCTGGCGGGCGATGCGGCGCATCAATACATCCCGACCGGCGGCTATGGCATGAACACCGGCATCGCCGATGCCTGGGCTCTGGCCTGGGTGATGGCGGCACAGGCGCAGGGCTTCGGCGGTCCCGAGCTTCTGCCGAGCTATGAGGCCGAGCGCCTGCCCATCGGCCGCGCCAATCGCGAGGCCTCGGGCCGCCATGCGCGTGTTCGTCGGGAGGTTTCGATGCTCTACGCCGCGGGCCTGCCGCCGGCCGAGCTGGGTGCCCGCATCGCGGCCCTGGGCAATGCCGAGAATGAGAGCTGGGGCGTGGAATGGGGCTATCGCTACCGCCATTCACCGATCCTGCCCGCCAGCCCGGATGAGGCGCCGGCGGACCCCTTGCATGCGCCGCCGGTGACCACGCCGGGCGCGCGCCTGCCCTGCCTCGTGCCGGGGCTGCATGATCGCCTGGGCCCCTGGTTCACGCTGGTGCATGACGGCGCGCCAGATCACGGCTGGGTCGCCGGCCCCTTGCTCAGCCTCGTGGAACTGCCTGCCGGCTTGCTCGCCGGGCAGAGCCTGCTGGTGCGGCCCGATCACCACATCGCCTGGCGCGGCACCGCCGCGGATGCGCCGCGCATCCTGGCCCATAGCCTGGGGTTTGGCGCATGAAGATCCTCATCGCGGGCGCCGGCATTGGCGGGCTGACCGCGGCCCTGGCCCTGCTGCGGCGGGGCTTCCAGGTCGAACTCCTGGAGCAGGCGGATGCGCTGCGCGAAATCGGCGCCGGCGTGCAGATCAGTGCCAATGGCATGCGCGTCCTGGCCGATCTGGGCGTGGCCGAGGCGGTGTTGGCCCTGGCCGCGCGGCCCTCACACCGGGAGGTGCGGCTGTGGAACAGCGGCCAGGCCTGGGTCAGCTTCGATCTCGGCGCCGCTTCGCTGGAACGCTACGGCCAGCCCTATGTGACGCTCTATCGGCCCGACCTCATCGCTGTGCTGGAGGCCGCTGTGCGCGCGGCCGATCCCGATTGCATCCGGCTCGGCCGGAAGGCGGTGGGCTGCACGCAGGATGCGCGCGGCGCCACGCTGCACCTGGCCGATGGCACGCGCGTGACGGGCGATGCGCTGATCGGTGCCGACGGCATCCACTCGGCCATCCGTGCGACGCTGCATGGCCCCTCGACGGCCGAGTTCACCGGCTGCGTCGCCTGGCGCGGCGTTATCCCGGCCGAGGCGCTGCCGCCGCATCTCGCCGCACCCGTCGCGGCCAATTGGGTGGGGCCAGGGCGGCATGTGGTGCACTACCCGCTGCGTGGCGGCGCGCTGGTCAATGTGGTCGGCGTGGTGGAGCGCGAGGATTGGCTGGAGGAGGGCTGGAACACGCCCGGCACCCATGCCGCCATGCGGGCCGATTTCGCCGGCTGGCACCCCGATGTCCACACGCTGATCAGCGCCATCCCGCAGCCCTTCCTCTGGGCCTTGAAGCTACGCCAACCCCTGCCGCGCTGGACGCAGGGGCGGATCACCCTGCTCGGCGATGCCTGCCATCCCACGCTGCCCTTCATGGCGCAGGGTGCGGTCATGGCCATCGAGGACGGGATCGTTCTGGCACGCGCGCTGCAGGACATCGCCGATGTCCCTGACGCGCTGCGCGCCTACGAGGCCGCGCGGCATGAGCGGACCAGCCGCGTGGTGCAGGGCTCGGCCGCCAACACGCGGCGCTATCACAATCCGATCCTGGGCGATCCGGCGCGCGCCGCCGGCCATGTGGAAAGCGAGCTGGCCGCCGCCCCCGCCATGGAGCGGTTCGACTGGCTTTATCGCCACGACGCGACCACCACCCCCATCCCGCGAGACCACCCATAAGCATCAACACGGGCGATGATATCGGCATTCGCTCCCGCCGGCCCTCGGATGGGATGCTTCCAGTTCCGAGACTCCGAAAGGCATCCCGGAAATCTGGCGCATGCCGTGGGCCACGGCGGGCTGGCGGCAAACGTTGCCGCATATGCGAAACCGAACGCGAAGCTGATCAGCAGCTCGAAGTCTCCGGGATGGATAGGAGGGTGCGGCCATGCAGGTCAGCCACGAGCAGCGCCGGAGCAACACTCCACCTGGCTGCGCGTGTGTCGCACGATGACTGGGCCATCGCCGACGCAAGTCAGTCGTACATCCGGCCCGTGACGCTGCCCTGGCCGCTCCATCCGCGTGGCGGCGCAGGGCTGAGGCCCTCCGGCGGCGCAGGCAGCCCCGGCCTTGATGCGCTGGCCATCCGCGACCTCGCCTGCGAGCCGAGGCGGTCTTGAGCCGGCAGGCCCCGCAGCGTGATGGAACCGTCCAGGATGCAGCCTTGTCGCCGCGGCGGTGTGGTGTCCCGGGTCAATCCTCGAAGAAGGGCGTCTCCTCGGCTGCATCGCCCTGCAAGCGGATGTCGAAGCGAAACACCCGCACGCCATCCGCCCTGTCTTCGGGCTGTGCGAGCAGATGCCCCCTCCGCGCCGCCGGCACCAAGGCCAGGATCGGGTCGGCCGCGTTCTCCGCCGGGAAATCCGGGAAGAAAACCGATGTCTGCGCGCGCCGCATCAGCCCCGCCCCCATCACGCTGAGATTGATGTGCGGCGCGCGGCGGCCGGCCGCATCGGCATAGCCGCCGGGGAGGATGGTGCGGAATTCGTAGCATCCCTCGGCATCGGTCCAGGCGCGCCCCCAGCCCAGGAAGTCCGGATCCGCCAGATGCCGTTCGGGGTCGAGCGGATGGTTGAAGCGGCCCGCCGCATCGGCCTGCCAGGCTTCCAGGATCTGGTTCAGGCAGGGCACCGCCTCGGCCCGCAGCACGCGCCCGCGCAGCAGGATCGCCTCGCCGCGCCGGGTGGGTTCCGCCTCCTGCGAGACGCGCGTCAGGTCATTGTCGCCCGCCTGGAAGAAGGTCCGCGGGAAGAAGGGCCCGATCGTGTGCTGCGATGTCGGCGCGAGCAGGGAGTTGGACATCCGGCGGCCCTCCTCAGGGCGTCATCGGCGTGGCGTGGCGGCCGCGCAGCACGATGTCATGGGTGAAGCCGAGCCACTCGTCGCCCACCTCGGCCGGCGGCAGGTCGCGCGCAATCAGCCGCTGCCGCGCCGCGCGGTCGGGGATGGAGTTCAGGATGCGATCCAGCGCGTTCAGCGGATCGCCCGCGAAATACATCTGCGTCACGAGGCGGGAGAGCGAGGACGGGCCGATCACCGAGAAATGCAGGTGCGGCGGCCGCCACCACGTCTCCTTCACCGGCACCGGATAGGCGCCGGGCTTGATGGTCATGAAGGCGTAGCGCCCTTCCTCATCGGTCCGGATGCGCCCATTGCCGACGAAGTTCGGGTCGAGCGGTGCCGCGCGCTGGTCAATCGGGTGAAAGTAGCGGCCCGCGGCATTGGCCTGCCACAGCTCGACGATGGCGCCGCGCACGGGGCGCCCTTCCTCGTCCAGGATGCGGCCCGCGATGTGCATGAGCTGACCGATGGCGAATTTGCCGGGCGAGAGCTCCGCCAGATTCGCATCGCCGCAGGGGAGCTTGCGCTGCAGCTCCATGGGGCCGGTCGCTTCGGTGCGCGTCGCCGGGCGGCGAATGGCCGGCTGGGAGGGCGTGAAGGTCCAGGTGTTCGGGTAGCCCGCGATGGGCACCGCGGGCTCGATGCCGGGGGGCCAGGGTTCGAAGCGATCCGGGACGTCGCTGGCGGTCATGATCAGCTGGCCTTCCAGTGTGTTGTTGCGGGGAGCTTGCGGCATCACTCGTCCGGATTGAAGCCGGAGGCGGCGACGATCGGGCCCCAGGCGTCGCGCTCGCGCAGCATGCGTTGCCGGAAGGCGGTGGGCTCCAGGACCAGCGGGCCCATTTCCAAGCGGGCGAGGCTTTCGCGCAGCTGCGCGTTCTGGGTTGCTGCGGCGATGCCGCGATGCAATTCGGCCACCACCGCTTCCGGCGCGCGGGCGGGCAGCATGGCGCCGAACCACTCCTCATAGGTCAGGTCACCCAGCCCGGCTTCCGCGAAGGTCGTCACATCCGGCAGGCGCTCGAGCCGAGAGGGCGCGGTGACGGCGATGAGGCGGGCATCGCCGCTGCGGTGAAAGGCCGTCAGTTCGCCAATGGGCAGCAGCACCGCCTGGATGGAGCCCGAGAGCAAGCCCTGGATCGCCGGCGCCGAGCCCCGGAAGGGCACGTGCGACATCGTCACCCCCGCAAGCCTGGCCAATTGCGTGCCGATGAAATGCGGCATGGAGCCGGGCACGGGGCTCGCCCAATCCACCGCGTCGCGCGTCCTGGCCCAGGCGATGAATTCCTGCGGGGTGCGCGCGGGGTGGCGGGCGCTGACGGCGAAGCCGAAGGGGAAGACGCAGACCGGCGTCACCGGCGTGAAATCCGCCGCCGGATCGTAGCGCAGCGTGCGCGGATAGAGATGGGGGTAGATGGTGAGCATGCTGGCCGGCGTGACCGCAAAGGCGCTGCCATCGCCGGGGGCCGCCTTCAGCGCCTCCAAGGCCAGGCGCCCGCCGGCGCCCGGACGATTGTCCACGATGATCTGCCGGCCGAGCGACTGCCGCAGTTGCTCGACATAAAGCCGCGTGATGATGTCGGTGGTGCCGCCGGGCGGAAAGCCGACCAGGGCTCGCCCCGCCTGGGAGGTCTGCGCCTGGGCTGGCGCCGCGAGGCCCGCGGCCGCACCAAGGGTGGAGGCCAGCAGCGAACGGCGGGGAAGGTCGAAACGGATCATGACGGATGCTCCCTGGAATCCTGACGGCAGGGCTGGTGCACCGGGCGACCTGCCAGGCTGTGCGGCAGCCCGGCGAAAGACGACCGGCGCACCCATCACCCGAGCAGGTGACGTCGCACCGCCTTGTTGCCGGGATCATCGCCTCGGCCAGGTGTAAATGTCAATCATATGGTTTATTGAACCAAGAGCTGCACAGAGCCCAGCGAGGACCCCGCATGACGCACGCCACGCCCACCGCCCCCGGCCAGGCCGGGAGGCATGTCTTGCCGCTCCCGGATGGCCCCCTCGAAGTGGAGGTGATGGGCGAAGGCCAGCCCCTCCTTCTCATCCCCTCGCTGGGCCGCGGGCAGGAGGATTTCGACATTCTCGCCCCCGGACTGTGCGCCGCCGGCCTTCGCCTGATCCGACCGGAGCCGCGCGGCATCGGCCGCTCCGCACCGCTCAGGCCGGGTGCTACGCTGCATGACATGGCCGCCGATGTGGCCGCCGTGATCGAATGGAGCGGCTGCGGGCCGGCGCTCGTCGCGGGGCACGCCGCCGGGAATTGGGTGGCGCGCGTGCTGGCGCATGACCGGCCGGAGCTGGTGCGCGGCATTGCCCTGCTGGCCGCCGTCACCGGCGCCGAGCTGGACCCCGCGATCAGCCATGCCATCTCCTCCAGCTTCGACATGTCGCTGAGTGATGCGGAGCGGCTGGGCCATCTCCAGCGCGCCTATTTCGCCCCCGGGCATGATGCGAGCATCTGGCTGGCGGGCTGGCATCCCGAGGTCTCGCGGGCGCAGCGCGCGGCACGGGCCGCCACGCAGGACCGCGCCTGGCTGCGCGCCGCCGAGCAGCACCCGCTGCTTTATGTGGCCGCCGGCGAGGACGCGATCGCCCCGCCGCCTTCCGAATCGGAATTGCGCGCAACGCTCGGCCCCCGCACGCGCCGTGTGGTGGTCGAGCGCGCCGGGCATGCGCTGCTGCCCGAGCAGCCGGCGGCGGTGGTGGCCGCGCTGGTGGGCTTCGCGCGGGACATTGCCGGGGGTGTCGCAGCGCCGGCTTGAGATCCCTCCCCGCACCCGGCGGGAATGGCGAGGCGGCGCCGTGCTGGCAGCCGCGCCAGCCGCGCTATTCGATGGCGCGGAAGCCCGTGGCGCGCACCACCTCGGCCCAGCGGGTGGTTTCGCTGCGGATCAGCGTGGCGAAGGCCGCGCGGTCCCCATCGCCCACGCGGAAGCCAGCCTCCTGCAGCCGGCTGCGCAGCGTGGGATTGGCCAGGGCCCGGCGCAGGCCGGCCTCCAGCCCGGCCTGCACCGGCTCGGGCGTGGCGGCGGGGGCGACGACACCGAACCAGGAGACGAAGCGAAGCCCGTCCAGCCCCAGTTGCACCACGCTCGGCACGCCGGGCAGCAGCGCCGCCGGCTCGGCCGTGGTCACGGCCAGCGCCTTGAGGCGACCGGCCTGCACATGCGGCGCCACCAGCGCGACCGAGCCGAACATCCCCTGCACATTGCCGCCGAGGATCGCCGTCATCGCCTCGCCCGTGCTGCGGAAATGCACAGGCTCCGCATTGAGGCGCAGGCTGCTCGCGAGGATGGCCGCGCCGAAATGGCCGGGCGTGCCGGCGCCGAAGGTGCCCATGAAGAGCTGCGGCTGGCTGCGCGCCCAGGCGGTGTAGCCCGCCATGTCGGAGACGGGCAGCGCGGCCGGCACCACGAAGGCAAAGCCGATGGAGGCCACCTCGCCGATCGGCGCGAAATCCCGCGCCGGGTCGAAATTCAACCGGGCGTGGGTGGAGGGCGCCATGGCCAGCGTGCCGAGTTCGCCCAGCAGCAGCGTGGTGCCATCGGGTGCGGCGCGCGCCACCTCGGGGGCGGCGATATGCCCGCCGGCGCCCGCGCGATTGTCCACCACCACGCCGGCCGGCCAGACCTCACGCAACGCATCGGCCAGCAGGCGCGCCACCACATCGGGCGCGGTGCCGGGCGGGAAGCCCAGCAACAGACGCACCGGACGGTCGGGCGTGACCTGCGCCTGGACGGCGGGCGCCACGAGGCCCAGCGCGGCGCTGGCAAGCGCGGTGCGGCGGCCGATGCGGAGTTGCGGTGACGGCATGCGTTTTTCTCCCCTTGCGGCCGCGCTTCGAGGCGCGGCTCACGCAACGCTGAACCCATAGGCGAAAAGCTCGATTGCGCCTTTCCGCGCCGCGTGAAGCGGTGCGGAAAAGCCTCCCATGCGCGCCCGATTAGGACCCATGTCTTCGCAAGGCAAGACGCTGATTCCAGCGCCGGCTTCTAGGCGCTCCAGGCCGCCATCGTTGCGCGCGCGCATTCATGCATGACGGTCAGCGCGCGCTGGGTGGCGTTGCTGCCGATGACGAAGGGGTTGGGCGCGCCCGGCTGCAGGCGCGCCAGCTTTTCCACCGCCTCGTCATAGAGGTTGTGGTTGGAGAGGAAGACCTCGACATTCTGCCGCGCCGCGATCTCCCGCGCGCGGGCGGTGGCGTCGATATAGGCCTGCAGGCGCGGGATGCGGTCCGCGCGCCGGCCGAAATTGAAGGCCGTGCCGCCCCAGAGCATGGCCCGATGCGTCCGCCCGCCCTGGCGCACATCGAAGAGCAGCGTGATGGTGCCCATGGTGTGTCCGGGCGTGATGAGCACATCAAGGTTCGTATCGCCCAGCCGGATCACATCGCCATCCTGCACCGCGACGTCGCGGCGCGGCGGACGCCCCCAATCGGGGCGGTCGAATTCCAGGCCGGTCTCCATCATCGTCCAGTCCAGCGCGCTGCAGACGACGCGGCAGCCGGAGCGGCGGATGATGTGCCCGGCACCGCCATAATGGTCGCCATGGCCATGGCTGATGACCAGGGTGCGGATGCGCGCGGGGTCCAGGCCGAGTTGGCGCATGCCCGCCTCGGTGATGCGTTCGGCATCGGCGTCATTGTCCATGGCGTCCACCAGGATGATGCCCTCCGAGGTGGTGATGGCCCAGGCGCTGACCCAGCGGCTGCCGAGGAAGTGGAGATTGTCGAAGGCCGTTCCGGGGGGCGGGGCAGGCAGCGCCATGAGCTGGTTGGGCGTCATCGCGACCCGCCCGGGCGTGGGGGAAGCGACCTCGCCCAGCACGAGATAGGCGCGCAGATCCTCGCCCGCCGCCGCCCGCGCCGCCGCCAGATGCTGCTGCACGGCGGGGTTCTGCGCGGCGGCCGGGCTGGGCGGCAGCGCGAGGGCCAGGCAGCAGGCGCAGCCCAGCCCAAGCAGGCCCCGCCGGCTGGGGGAGACGGCCTCGGCACGCAGCTTGGGACGGGGTGAAGCGGTCAGGAAATGCATGCGGGACACTCCGGAGGCAGGCAGGCAGGCAGGCCCAGAATGGCCGGATGTGTCCCTAAAAGTCAAAAATATGGTTTATAGGATGAAGACGCGCTCAGCGCAGCTTGATGTCGATCCGCACCACATCGCCGCGGTAGATACCATCCGCCACCAGGATCAGCACGCCATGCTGGTCCATCGCCGCACGCCGAACCAGCGCGACGGGCGCATTGAGCGGCAATTGCAGCGCCGTCGCCGTCTCCACATCCGCGGTGCCGATGGTCAGTGTCTGCCAGGCTTCGGTGATCTGCACGCCGGGGATGCCGGAGGCGAGCTTCAATGCCGTCTTGCCGCGCAGATCCGCCGCCGTGACCTTGGAGCGCAGGCGCTGGTCGAGGAAGACCTCGGTCACCAGAAAGGGCTGGCCATCACGCCAATGCCGCCGCCGGATATGCACATAGCGCGGCGCCTTCACCCCCATCTCGGAGGGCGGCGCCGGAATCTCCAGCACGCCGCGCGTCTCGCCCAGCACCTCGATCTCCGCCCCTTCGCGGGCGCGCAGCAGGCCGCTCCAATCGGTCTCGACTTCGCACCAGAGGCGGTTGGTCTCGGGCGGCTTGCGGACGAAGGTTCCCTTGGCGCGGAAGCGCTCGATCAGCCCTTCGGCCTCCAGCTGGCCTAGCGCCTGGCGGATGGTGGCGCGCGCCACGCCGCATTCCACCGCGAGATCATCCACCGTGGGAATCTGCGCGCCGGTCTTCCAGACGCCCTGCTCGATCCGGCGGCGGAAAAGCGTCGCCAGCTGGATGTAGCGCGAGACCGCGCTGCGGTTGAGATCAATGGCTGAAGCGGCGGGGCGGGCGGCCAGGGACATGCGTCCCTGGTTACCCGGCCCGGGCGGCGGCGTCCAGGAATTCGCGGCCTTCGCGAAAGGCTTCGATATCCGCCAGCATGCGCGCGATCAGCGCCGCCCGCGTCTCGCGCGTCAGCGAGGCGCTGTGGGGTGCCAGCACGACATTGCCGAGCGTCAGGAAGCGCGGATCGAGCGCCGGCTCGCGCGCGAAGACGTCGAGGCCCGCCCCCGCGATGCCGCCCGATTCCAGCACCGCGATCAGCGCCTCCTCATCCACCAGCGCGCCGCGCGCGATATTCACCAGCACGCCTTCCGGCCCCAGCGCGCGCAGCACCGCCGCATCCACCATGCGATCGCATTCGGGAGTCGCGGCCAGCGCCAGGATCAGCACATCGGCGCGCTCGGCCAGCGCGAGAAGCGAGGGCAACCGCGGCCAGGACAGTTCGGGCTTTTCGCGCGGGCCGTGCCACACCACCGCCATGCCGAGCCCCGCGCAGCGGCGCGCGATGGCCTGGCCGATGCGCCCCATGCCGACGATGCCGGCCGTCTTGCGATGCAGGCTGAGGCCGAGCCGCATCCGCTCCGCCCCCCAGCGCCCGGCGCGGACGAAGCGATCCGCCTCGGCCACCAGCCGCGCCGCGCCATACATCAGGCCGATCGCGGCATCGGCCACATCCTCGGTCATCACATCGGGGGTGTAGGCAACGGCGATGCCGCGCTCCGCGGCGGCCGCGAGGTCGATGCGCTCCAGCCCCGTGCCCTGGCTGGAGAGCAGCTTGAGATCCGGCAGCCGGTCCAGCTGCGCCGCCGTGGCACCATGCATGGCCGTGGTGACGGCGATGCGGAAACCGGGCTGCGCGCCGAGGGTCGCATCGTCGGGCACCAACTCATAGCGCTCCGCCAGCGCCGCGCGCAGATCGGCCGGGAGGGGGCAGAGCAGCAGCAGCGCCTCGCGCATCTACTTGCCCTTGAAGACGGGCTTGCGCTTCTCGGCGAAGGCGCGCCAGGCCTCCTGCGTGTCCTCGGTGCGGGAGAGGGCGGCGGTCTGCGACTGCTCGAAGACATAGCCCTCGTGCAGCGGCATGTACTCCGTCACCTGGAAGCTGCGCTTGGCCGCCTGCACGGCGAGCGGCACCTTGCCCGCGATCTCGGCGCCGATCTTCTGCGCTTCCGCCAGCAGCGCCTCGCGCGGGAGGCAGGCGGAAGCGACGTTCATCCGCAGCAGGTCCGGCCCCGCCATGCGGCGCGCGGTGTAGATCATCAGCCGCGCATTGGACTCGCTGAAATGCCGCCGCACATGCCCGACGCCGCCGGCGAGGCCCACATCCACCTCCGTCATGGAAAGATAGGCCTCATCCGCCACCAGGATGATGTCGGCGCAGAGCGCGAGGACGGCCCCTGCCCCGATGGCGAGCCCGTTCACCGCGGCGATGACGGGCTTGCCGCAATCCATCACGCAATCGAAGGAGGCGCGCGTCAGGCGGTTGTGGCGCTGATAGGCGCCATGCTGGCCCGCGATATTCGGCCGCTCTTTGAGGTCCGCACCCGCGCTGAAGGCCTTGCCCGCCCCGGTCAGCACCACGGCGCGCACATCCTCCCGATCATGCAGCGCGTCGAAGACGGCGATGAGCTCCTCCTTCATCGCGCGATTGATCGCGTTCACCGGCGCGCGGTCCAGCGTGACGGTCGCGACGAAATCGGCGACCTCCAGCTTCAGGGTTTCGAAATTCTCGCTCATTCGATCCGGATCCCCGCGGCTTCGATCACCCGTTTCCACCTGGCGCTTTCCCGCGCGATGGTCGTGGCCAATTCCTCCGGCGTGGAGGGCGTGGCTTCCTCGCCCAGCGCCTCCATCCGCGCCCGATAGGCCGGATCGCTCAGGATGCCGACAATGGCCTGGTTGAGGCGCAGCACGATCTCATGCGGCGTGCCGCCGGTGGCCGCGATGTAGTTGAAGGGCGCCGCATCGAAGCCGGGCAGCGTCTCCGCCAGGGCAGGCAGTTCCGGCACCAGGGGCGAGCGCTGCGGCGTCGTCACCCCCAGCGCGCGCAGGCTGCCATTGCGCGCGGGCGGCAGCAGGATGGAGAGCGTGTCCAGCGCCATGCTCACCGTGCCCGCCACCAGATCCGTGACGGCCGGGCCGGTGCCGCGATAGGGCACATGGGTGATGTCGATGCCCGCCATGAATTTCAGCATCTCGCCCGCCAGATGCGAGGAGGAGCCGACGCCGGAGGAGGCGAAGGTCAGCTGACCCGGCCGCGCCCGCGCCAGCGCGATCAGCCCCGCCACATCGCCCACGCCCAGCGAGGGATGCACCGCCAGCAGGTTGGGCGCGCGCTTGTAGCCGGAGACGGGCGCAAAATCCCGGACGGGATCATAGGGCAGGCTGCGCATGAGATGGGGGTTGATGATCTGCGGCCCCGGCGTGCCGTAGAGCAGCGTGTGCCCATCCGGCGCCGCGCGGGCCACGAGTTGCGCGCCCAGCGTGGCGCCGCCGCCCGGCCGGTTCTCCACCACCACGGGCTGGCCCAGCACGGCCGAGAGCGGCGCCGCCAATTGCCGCGCACTGGCATCGGCCGAGCCGCCGGCGGCGAAGGGGCAGATCAGCCGGATCGGGCGCGTCGGGAAGCCCTGGGCCAATGCGGGCACCGGCAGCGCGGCCAGCCCAGCAAGAAGGGAGCGACGATGCAGCTTCATGCGGTTCCTCCAGGTCATGCGCGCTCAGTCCAGCCGGGCGCCGGTGGCGCGCACCACCTCGCCCCAGGCGCTGTAGGTCTGGCGGATGAAGGTGGCGAAGGCCTCAGGCGAAGCACTCACGATGCGCCCGCCTTGCTCGGTCAGCACGCGGCGGGCTTCGCCCTCCTCCGTCGCAGCGCGGATCGCGGCGTTGAGGATCATGATGCGCTCGGGCGGAATCCCGGCGGGGCCGAGCACGCCGTACCAGGTCTCGCTCACCAGGCCCGGCACGCCGGCCTCGATCGCGGTGGGCACATCGGGCAGCACGGCGATGCGCTGCTCGGCGGTCACGGCGAGCGCCGGGAGCGCGCCGCCCCGGACCTGGCCGATCAGCGCGGGCACATCGGCCAGCAGGATCTGGATGCGGCCGGCCAGCAGGTCGGTCACCGCGGGCGCCGCGCCGGGATAGGGGATGTGGGTGATTTCGATGCCGGTGCGCAGCTTCAGCAACTCGCCCGCCATGTGCAGCGAGGAGCCGATGCCGGCGGAGCCGAAGGCAAGCTGGCCAGGACGCGCCCGCGCCATCACCACCAGTTCCGTGAGCGAGCGGATACCAAGCCCGGGAGCGGCAGAGACGATCTGCGGCACGCCCAGCACCTGGCCCACGGGTGCCAGATCCCGCAGCGGGTCATACGGCATGTTGGCCCGCAGATGCGGCAGGATCACGATGGCGCCGCTGCTGGCCATCACCAGCGTATGCCCATCCGGCCGCGCTTTCGCCGCCGCATCCACGCCGATCACGCCGCCCGCGCCGGCGCGCGATTCCACCACCACGGGCCGGCCCAGCCGCTCGCTCATCACGCGGGCCACGACGCGCGCGATGGTGTCGGCCGGGCCGCCGGCCGCAAAGGGCACGATCATTCGGATGGGCTGGTCGGGGAAGGCCTGGGCCTGCGCAAGGGCGGGCAGGGCCAGCACGGCCAGCGCGGTGCGGCGCGCGATCATGTGTTGTCCTTGGCGGCGGGCAGTTCGAACAGGCCGCTTTCGGGCGGCGTCAACGGCTCCGCCTCGCCCTCGGGCAGCGGGATGCCATGCGCGTTCAGCGTCATCGAGACCATGGTGTAGTAGCCGATCAGCGCCGTCAGCTCGACCACGCCCTTCACGCCGAAGGCCTCGCGCGCGGCGGCATACACGCCATCCGGCACGCGGCCCTCCTGCTGCAATTCGCGGGCGAAGGCATAGATCAACGCCTCCTGCGCGTCCGCGAAGACGGGCGGCCTGCCGTCGCGGATGGCCTCCAGGATGGCGGGCGCGATGCCCGCCTCGGCGGCGCTGCGCGCATGCACCCACCATTCCACCTGGCTGCTCCAGCGCCGTCCGGTGACGCAGATCGCCAGCTCCGAAAGCCGCTTGGGCAGGGAGGTGCCGAAGCGCAGCGCCTCGCCCATGGCGGACCAGCGGCCGGCGAGTTCCGCATTGTGGATGGCGGCGCGCAGCGGGCCGATGACGGTGCCGCGCGGGCCTGCGACCACACGGTCCCAGACCTCGCGCTGGGCCTCGTCCAGCTCCTCGCGCCCGGGAAGGGGAATGCGGGGGGCCATCAGATCACGCCCTTCGCAGTGAGTGCCGCGCGTTGGTCCTTGTCCAGGCCGAGTTCGGCGAGAAGCTCCGCCGTGTGCTGGCCGAGGGTGGGCGGCGCGCGTTCGAAGGCGAGCGGCGCATCCTGCATGCGGATGGGGCTGACCACCTGCGGCACGGTGCCGGCCAGCGGATGCGGGAGGTGGCGCAGCATCTCGCGATGGAGGATCTGCGGGTCGGCGAAGACATCGGGCACGGTGTTGATCGGCCCGCAGGGCACGCCGGCGGGATCAAGCAGGACGCCCAACTCCGCGCGGGTGAAGTCGCGGAAGCGCGCGGCGATGAGCGGCGTCAGCTCGGCCTCGTTGCGGACGCGGTCGGCATTGCGGATGAAGCGCGGGTCGCTCGCCCATTCCGCGCGGCCGATCGCCTCGCAGAGCTTCACGAATTGCCCGTCATTGCCGACGGCGAGCACGACATGCCCATCGGCGCAGGGAAACACGTCCTGCGGCTGGATGTTCGGATGGCGGTTGCCCGAGCGATGCGGCACCTTGGCACCCACCAGCCAGTTCATCGCCTGGTTGCTGAGGAAGGCCGCCTGCACGTCGAGCATGGCGAGATCAATCGTCTCGCCCTCGCCGTTGCGCTCGCGCTTCGCGACGGCGGCGAGGATGGCGATGGCGGCATACATGCCCGTCATCAGATCGACGATGGGCACGCCCACCTTCTGCGGCGCGCCGTCACGCTCGCCGGTCAGGCTCATCAGCCCGCCCATGGCCTGGATCATGAAGTCATAGGCGGCCTGGTCGGCACGCGGCCCATCCTGGCCGAAGCCGGTGACGGAGCAACAGATCAGGCCGGGCTTCAAGGCGCGCAGGCTCGCGGAATCCAGCCCGTATTTCGCCAGCGCGCCCGCCTTGAAATTCTCCACCACCACGTCACAGCGCAGCGCCAGGTCACGCACCAGCGCCTGGCCTTCGGGCTTGGCGAGGTCCACCGTCACCGAGCGCTTGCCGCGATTCACCGAGAGGAAATAGCCAGCCTCACGCGTGGGCCGGCCGTCTTCGCCCTTGAGGAAGGGCGGGCCCCAGCCGCGCGTGTCATCGCCCACGCCCGGCCGCTCCACCTTGATCACATCGGCGCCGAGATCAGCCAGGATCTGCGTGGCCCAGGGGGCCGCCATGATGCGGCTGAGATCGAGGATGCGCAGATGCGCGAGCGGGCCGGCCACGGCGTCAGGCATCCACGATGCCGGTGGCGAGCATGGAGGGCCGCTCCGCGAAGCGCGTCTGCCAGGCGGAGAGCGCGGGGCAGCGTTCGCGCCAGCCCAGATCGGGGAAGCGGAAATCCATGTAGGCGCCGGCGATGGCCGTCGTGATCTGCGCGAGGCCCACGGGGCTGGCGGCCAGCGCCGGGGCCTCGGCCTCCAGCGCGGGCAGCAGCGCCTCGGTCTTCAGCGCGAAGGCATCCAGCAGCGCGGGCAAGGGCTGCGCGCGGTCGCGCTCATTGCGCCAGAGGATCAGCATGTCGAGAAAGCCATTCGCCAGCGCGTGGCGTCGCAGCTCCGTGAAGCGCGCGGGGCCGGAACCTGGGATCATCCGCCCACCGCCCGCGAGGCTGTCGAGGTACTCGATGATGACCAGGCTGTCATAGAGGATGGTGCCATCCGCCAGCACCAGCGTCGGGATCTTGCCGAGCGGGTTCTCCGGCAGCAATTCGCGCGCCGGCTTCACCATGGCGACCACGGTGCGCACCGTCTCGATGCGGTCGGCCAGGCCCAGCTCATGCGCCGCGACCATGACCTTGCGCACGAAGGGCGAGCGCGGGGACCAATGCAGCTTCATCATTCCGTTTGCGGTCATCTCGACGCCTCGCCTTGTGCTTGGACCGAAAGGTCAGTTATATGGGTTATACGGATCGCGCGGCTTCGTCCAGCCTGTTTCGCGCGGGGTCCGATCCAGGGGAGCGGGTCCAGCATGCCGATCACCTATGAGGCCGTGAAGAGCCTCTCCGCCCAGCTCTATGACTGGTCGCTGCGCCGTGTGCCGGAGGATACCAAGCACGGCCTGCGCCGCGCGCTGGAGGTCGAGACCCATCACGGCGCGCAGCAGGTTCTCAAGATGATGCTGGGCAGCGCCCAGCGCGCCGAGACAGAGGATCGCTTCATCTGCTCCGATGCCGGCGTGCCGGTCTATCACGTGACCCTCGGCAGCGCGGCGCGGCTGGAGGGCGACATCAAGGCCGCGATCAGCGACGGCTTCGACGAGCTGGTGGCGAGGATCCAGCCGCCCTTGCTGAAGCATGTGACGAACCCGCTGACCAATGAGCGCGGCCACAAGGGCAAGGATATGCCCATCATCACCTGGGATGTGGCGGGCGGCGCCGATTGGGTGGAGATCCTGTGCCAGCCCAAGGCGCTGGGCTCCGGCCGCTGGGCGGCACTGGAGACGTTTTCCTTCCCGAGCCTCGCGCAGATCGAGGAATATGTGATGAAGGTGGTGCTCCAGGCGGGCTCGCAGCATTGCCCGCCGGTGATCATCGGTGTGGGCATCGGCGGCAGCTTCGACGTGGCGGCGCGCATCGCGAGCAAGGCGACGATGCGCCAGGTGGGCAGCACCAACCCCGAGCCCCTGCTGGCCGCGATGGAGGAGCGCCTGCTGCGCGCCGTGAACGCGGCGGGCTTCGGCCCCATGGGCACGGGCGGCGACACCACGGCGTTGGCGGTGCATGTGGATTACGCCTCGGGCCATGGCTACACGCCCGTCGCGGTCTGCTTCAATTGCTGGATCAACCGCCGCACCCGCGCGCGAATCCACGCGGATGGCAGCGTGGAGCGCTTCGAATGAGCGCGCCCGGGGCCGAGGATTTCCGCCGCATCCGGATGCCCATGTCGCGCGAGGATGCGCGGAGCCTGCGCGCGGGCGACATGATCCTGCTGGATGGCGAGATCATCATCACCGCCGGCCTGCCCACCGTGCAGCGCTTGATCGCCTGCGTCGAGGAGGGCCGAGAGCCGCCCATCCCGCTGCAAGGCGGGTCGCTCTTCCACCTCGGCTCCTACTCGCAGGACACGCCGGAGGGTGGGCTCGAAATCCTCTACATGAACCCGACCACCAGCACGCGCTTCAACCCGCATATGCCGCGGCTGATCCGGCATTTCGGACTGACCGCCGTGGGCGGCAAGGGCGGGCTGGATTCAGCCAGCGTGGCCGCCATGGCGGAGGTGGGCTGCGTCTATCTCTCCTTCCTGGGCGGCGGCGCGCCGCTGCATTCCTCCGCGATCACGGCGGTGCGCGAGGTCGCCTATCCCGATCTCGTCGCGCATTACCGCCTGGTGCGGTTGGCGGTGCAGGGGCTCGGGCCGGTCACGGTGGGCATTGATGCGCATGGCAACAGCCTCTTCGACTCCCTGCATTCCCAGGCGCAGGCGCGCATGGCGGGAATCCTGGAAGGCTTGGCGGCCGACCGCGCGTCGGGCTGAGCGACGCGGATCAGCGGCGCGCGCCCTCCAACCCAGGGGTGAGCGGCCCATCGCCGCGCCAGGGCGGATCAATGGTGATGGCCCCACCCGCCATGCGCGACACGCAGGCGCAGATGCGGCGATTCTCGGCATGCTGGCGGTCCGAGAAGAAGACGTCGCGGTGATCCACGCTGCCCTCCACCGCCAGGACATCCAGCGCGCAGAGCCCGCATTCGCCCCGCCGGCAATCGGAGAGCAGGCCGATGCCGGCGGCCTCCAGCGCATCCAGCATGCTCACATCGGCCGGCACCCTCACCTCGCGCCCCAAGCGAGGAATGCGGACGGTGAAGTCGGAGGGCGCCGCATGGCCGGAGGAGCCGAAGGTCTCAAAGACCAGGCTGGCCGGCGGGCGCCCGGCGGCGGCCCAGGCGCGCCGCGCCGCTGTCAGCAGGCCGATCGGGCCGCAGACATAGGCCTCGGCACCCGGGGCCAGGGCGGCGAAAACGGCGTCCAGGTCGGGCCGGCCGGCCTCATCCTCGGCCTGCACCACCAGCGCATCGCCCAGCAAGCCAGCGAGTTCGGGCAGATAGGCCATCGCCGCGCGCGAGCGCCCCGCATAGAGCAGGCAAAAGCGCGCGCCGCGGCGGAGCAGCGCCTCCGCCATGCCCAGCATCGGCGTGATGCCGATGCCCCCGGCCAGCAGCAGCACCTCCGGCGCGCCCGCCGCCAGCTCGAAATGGCTGGCCGGGCGGGAGATGGTGAGCCGCGCGCCGACCGGCAGCGCCCACATGGCGCGCGAGCCACCCCGCCCGGCATCCTCGCGCTGGACGGCGATGCGATAGGCGCCGTCGCGCGGCGCGGCGCCGACCAGCGAATAGTGCCGGATGGCGGAGCGGCCCGCGATATCCAGACGGATGCGCAGATGCGCGCCGGTGGGATGGGCGCGGGCGCCCTCATCCGGCACCAGGGTGAATTCTCGGATTCCTGGCGTGAGGTCGCGCGTGGCGCGCAGGGTGGCGAGGGTCCAGCTGTCGTCGTGTTGCATCGGTCTCAGGCCCAGCTGCGGCGGCGGATCAGCGCGCCGCCCGGGACAAGGCGCAGCGACTCCTGGTCCCGCAGGACAAATTCCAGGTTGCGGCGGGCCAGGCGCGCATGCTCGCGCATCAGCGCCTCGGCCCGCGCGCCCTCGCGCCGCTCGATCGCCTCGACCACCGCGCGGTGCTGCTCCTGCGCGATGACCAGCACGCGCCGCGCCTCGGGCAGCGCCGCCTGGGCCAGAACGAAGCCGGAGGGCGAGGCAAAGGGCAGCGCCACCACCCGGCCGATCTGCCGGGCCAGCACGGCGCTGCCGGCGGCCTCCACCAGCAATTCGTGGAAATGCGCGTTGAGCGCGACATATTCCGTGAAGCCCGCTTCGTTGATCGGCGGCGTGGTGACCTCATCGAGGCGCGCGATCAGGCGCTTCATCTCGGCCAGCGCCGCACCTGGCGCGCTACGCTCGGCGGCCAGCCGGGCGGCATGGCCCTCCAGCACGCCGCGCAATTCGATGGCGTCCTGGATTTCCTCCTCGGCGAAGGATTTCACGGCGAAGCCGCCGGAGGGGATGGCCTCCACCAGCCCCTCCTCGGCCAGGCGCACCAGGGCCGCCCGCACCGGCGTGCGGGAGGCGCCGAGCCGCTCGGCGACCGAGGGTTCAGACAGCCGCTCGCCCGGCGGCAATTCGCCGCTGAGGATGAGGTCGCGCAGGCGCAGCTGGGCGGAAAGGGTCTGCGACATGCTATTCGGCCGCCACGCGCTGCGGCGCCTGTTCGGCCGCGACCATGCGCTCGATCACGCGGCGCGCCCACATCGAGCCGGCATCGATGTTGAGGTTGTAGAAGACGTGGTCCGGGTTCTCGTCCATGGCGCGCTGCTGCGCCTCCACGATGGCCTCGTCCTGCGCGAAGATGCGGGTCACGCCCTGCTTGATCTGCGTCGTCACCAGTTGCTCATGCCGGCGATAATCGCGGGCATTGGCCCAGAAGTAATGGCAGGTCTTGTCCGTCGCGGGCGTGATGGTGTTGATCACCACCATGGTCACGCCCTGGCTGCGGTCGCCCTCCGGCGCGCCGGTGCCGGTGGCGGCGACGCCGACATCGATCGCGACGGTGCAGGGCGCCTCGAAGCGGATGATCTGCCAGCGATCCACCCGGCCGGGCTTGCCGTATTGCGCGCGCCAGAAGGGCGGCGGCTCGATGTCGATCATCCAGCGCGTCACGGTCGCGGTGCGCTCGCCATGGGTTACGTCGAAGGGCGCCTCGGCCACATGGTCGTCGCCGATGCTGTCGGCGTGGATGAAGGTCTCGTGCGTCAGGTCCATGAGGTTGTCCACGATGAGGCGGTAGTCGCACTTCGCGTGGATCAGGCTGCCATCGCCGGCCCAGGCGGGGTCGTCATTCCAGTGCAGGTCGGGGACGAGCGCGGGGTCGGCCAGGGCGGGGTCGCCGGGCCAGACCCAGATGAAGCGGTGACGCTCGACGACGGGGAAGCTGCGCACGCGGGCGGCAGGGTTGATCGTCTCCTGCGAGGGCATGTGGGTGCAGCGGCCGCGTGCGTCGAAGCGCAGGCCGTGCTAGCCGCCTTGCACCTCATCGCCGCGCAGCTTGCCCATGGAGAGCGGCAGCAGGCGGTGCCAGCAGGCATCGAGCAGGGCGACGGCGGCGCCCTCCGTGGTGCGGTAGAAGACGAGCTTGCGGCCGCAGATGGTGCGGGGAAGGAGTTCGCGCTTGACCTCATGGTCCCAGGCGGCGGCGTACCAGGCGTTGAGGGGGAAGGTCGGGGCATCAGACATGGCGGCTTCCGGTGGCAAGATATGCGTCCTGTATACAAGTTGCATTCTGCTTCGCCAAGCGAAGCCCGCGCCACCTCGGGGCGATTAGCGAAAAATCCAAGATTTAGCTCATTTGGTACATCCAAGTTTCAATTTTCCTTGGCTATCTGCCAGATCGTGAAAGCTTGCCAATGCCCTGCATGGCGCCTGCATGCAGATTGATACCAAGTAACCGGTGGCTGCGTTTTCCTGGGCGGCAGCGCGCCCGGGGGGCCTGTGCATCCGCCAGCTTCGCCTCGCCCGTCACGGAGGAACTCCAAAGCCATGAACATCGCACCGCGCCGCTCGATCCTGGCCGCCCTGTCCCTGCCCCTGCTCCCTGCGCCGGCGATCGCCCAGGCCGAGGCCTTTCCCTCGCGGCCGATGCGCTTCATCGTCCCGGTTGCGGCGGGCGGCTCGGCCGATGCGCAGGCTCGCGTGGTCGCGCAGCGCCTCTCCGAGCGTTGGGGCCAGCCCGTGGTCGTGGAGAATCGTCCGGGTGCCAATGGGGTCGTCGCCGCACAGGCCTTCCTCCAGACGCCGCCCGATGGTCACACGATCTTCGCGACGCCCTCGGGGCCCATCGCCATCAACCCCCATCTCTATCGCCGCCTGCCCTATGACCCCTTCCGCGACTTCGCCTTCGCCTCGCTGATCAGCGTCATCCCGCTGGTGCTGGCCGTGCACCCTTCCGTCCCCGCGAACAATCTGCAGGAATTCCTGGCGCTGTCCCGCCGGCTCGGCGATGGGCTGACGCATGCCTCGGCCGGGATCGGCACGCCTTCGCACCTCACCATCGCGATGACGCGCGCCATGGGCCAGGGCGGCAACCCGACGCATGTGCCCTTCGGGGGCTCCGCGCCCGCGCTGACCTCCCTGGTCGGCGGCCAGACCATGGCGATGTGGGATGCGGCCTTCTCCGCCGCGCCTTTCATCCGGGACAACCGCCTGAAGGCCATCACGGTCGCGCATGGCGAACGCCTGACGCTGCTCCCCCAGGTGCCGACAACGGCCGAGCAGGGCGTGCCGGAGCTGCTTTCCTCCACCTGGATGAGCCTTTGCATGCACGCGGCAACGCCCGCCGACCGGGTGCGGCGCTTCTCGGCCGAGGTGGATCAGATCCTGCGCGTGCCGGAATCGCGCGACGTGCTGGCGGCGCAGGGGGCCATCGTGCGCGGCGGCACGCCAGAGGATTTCGCGGCCTTCGCCCGCGCCGAATCCGAAAAATGGGGCCGCCTGGTCCGCGAGACCGGCGCGACCATGGACTGAGCCGCAGTCCGACATCATCTAACGCAAGGCCCGGCAGAGGCCGCACACCACCAGGGAGTCCCGGAATGATATCGCTCACCGTCAACAACCGCCCCGTCACCGTGGCGGCCGAGCCCGAAACGCCCCTGCTCTGGGTGTTGCGGGAGCATCTGGGCCTGACCGGCACGAAGTACGGCTGCGGCGTCGCCGCCTGCGGCGCCTGCACCGTGCATCTGGATGGCGAGGCCGTCCGCGCCTGCGCCCTGCCAGCCTCCGCCGCCGCGGGCAAGTCCGTCACCACCATCGAGGGCCTGCCTGGCGGCGCCCAGAACCCGCTCGTCCGCGCCTGGGTCGCCGTCGAGGCGCCACAATGCGGCTACTGCCAGACCGGCCAGATCATGCAGGCCGCCACCCTGCTGGCGCGCAACGCGCAGCCCAGCCGGGACGAGATCATCGCGCATATGGACGGCAATCTCTGCCGCTGCGCCAGCTACAACCAGATCGTCGAGGCGATCCAGCAGGCCGGCCGGGGGGCGTGACATGAGCCAGACCAACACCATCGGCCGCCGCGGCCTGCTCGCCGGCGCCACCGGCCTCACCCTCGCCTTCGCCTTCACCGGCCCCGAAACGGCCGAGGCCGCGGGCCCCGCCACGCTCAACGCCTATGTCCGGATCGCGCCCGACGGCACAATCACCATCCAGGCCCCGGTGCCGGAGATGGGCCAGGGCTCCAACACCTCCCTCCCGCTGATCGTCGCCGAGGAGCTGGACGCCGATTGGAGCCGCGTGCGCATCGAGACCGCGCCCGTCCGCCCGGCCTATGACAGCCCGATCTTCCGCAGCCAGTTCGTGGTGGCGAGCCTCTCCGTGCGGGGCTATTTCATGCCGCTGCGCATCGCCGGCGCCCAGGCCCGGCGCGTGCTGCTCGACGCCGTGGCCGCCCGCTGGGGCGTGCCGGTGGGCGAACTCACCACCGAGCCGAGCCTGGTGGTCCACGCGGCCTCCAACCGCCGCATCTCCTATGGCGAGGTCGCTTCCTTCGCGACGGTGCCGGCGACGCTGCCCGAGATCACGCCGGCCGCCCTCAAGCCCGTTGCCGCCTTCCGCCTGATCGGGCGTGACGTGGCGCGCTTCGACGTGCCGGCCAAGGCGCTGGGCCAGACGCTCTTCGCCATTGATGTGCGGCTGCCCAACATGCTGCACGCGACGGTCGCCCGCTCGCCCGGCCTCGGCGCCCGCCCGGCCTCGCACAATGGCGCAGAATTGCTGCGCCGCCCGGGCATCACCCATGTCATCCCGCTGGATCAGGGCGTCGCCATCGTGGGCGAGCGCATCGAGGCGGTGCTGGCCGCGCGCCGCGCGCTCACCGTGCAATGGACGCCGGGCGAAGGCCCCGCGCATGAGTCCGAGGCCGCGCTCGCCTCCTACCTTGCCGATGCGCGCGACACATCCAAGGCCGCCGTCACCGCCGGCCGCAATGGCGAGGCCGCGCAGGCCATCGCCAACGCCGCGCGCGTGCACACGGCCGAATTCGCCAGCGACTACGTCTATCATGCGCAAATGGAGCCGCTGACCAGCGTCGCCTCCATCACCGCCGAGGGCGTCGAGATCTGGACCGGCACGCAATGGCCGAGCCAGGTGCGCGACGAGTCCGCGAAGATCGCGGGCGTCACGCCCGACCGCGTGAAGGTGAACATGCTGACCATGGGCGGCGGCTTCGGCCGGCGCGCCGCGGTCGAGACCGTGCTGGAGACGGTGCAGATCGCCAAAGTGGTCGGCCGGCCGGTGAAGGTGATGTCCACGCGCGAGGATGACATTGCCAATGCCCATGCCCGGCCGATGACGGCGCATCGCATCGATGTCGGGCTGGACGCGCAGGGCAAGATCACCGGCTGGCGGCATCGCCTCGCGGCGGATCTGGTGGTGCCCATCCTCTATGGGCGCGCGCGGCTGGAGGCGCAGCGCGGCGTGGACCACATCGTGACCTACCACGCCAACGTCACCCATTACGACGTGCCGGCGACGCTGACCGAGCATGTCTATCGCGAGCATGGCGTGCGCACGGCACCCTGGCGCGGCATCGGAGCCGGCCCCAATGCCTTCGCGGTGGAAGCGGTGATCGACGACCTGGCACGCCAGGCCAATGCCGACCCGCTGGCCTACCGCCTCGCCTTGCTGCGTGATGCGCGCGCCAAGGCGGTGGTGCAGGCGGTGGGCGAGATGGCCGAATGGGGCCGCCGGCGTGAGGGGACGAGCCTCGGCATCGGCTTCGCCAAGCTCGGCTTGCCGCAGCTGGGCGAATCCCTCTCCGCGACCGTGGCCGAGGTGGCGCTGGACCGCGCGAATGGGCGCATCCGCGTGCTGCGGCTGTGGTGCGCGGCGGATGTCGGGCTCGTCGTGCAGCCGCGCAACGCGATGCGGCAGATCGAGGGCTCGCTGCTCTGGGCCCTCTCCAGCGCGCTGACGGAGCGGCTGACCTTCAAGGATGGCGCGGTGCAGCAGAGCAATTTCAACGATTACGAAGTGCTGCGCGCCTCGGAGACGCCCGAGGTTCATGTGCGGCTGATCCGCAGCGGAGAGATGCCTCTGCCCGCGGGCGAGCTGGGCCTGGGCACGGTGGCGCCGGCCATTTCCAACGCGGTGCTGGCCGCCACCGGCAAGCGGCTGAACATCACGCCGTTCACGCCGGAGCGCGTGCGCGCGGCCTTGGGGGCCTGAGCCACCCGGGAGCAGGGCGTGGCGAACTGGCATCGCCACGCCGCGCGCCCGCTTGCCAGCACGACACGACACAGCAAGGGAGATTCAACCATGGAATATCTGCACAGGCGCGCCCTCCTGGCGCTCGGCGCCGCGGTCCTGGCCGCGCCGCAGGCGCAGGCTCAGGCGGTGCCGCGCAACGCCCGCATGCTGGTGGGCTTCGCCGCGGGCGGCCCCACGGACCTGGTCGCGCGCCTCTATACCGACCGGCTGCGCCCCAGCTACACGCCCGGCGCGATCGTCGAGAACCGCCCCGGCGCCTCTGGCCGCCTGGCGCTGGAGGCGGTGCGCACCGCCGATCCGGACGGCACGACCATGCTGATGTCCCCCGCCAGCGTGATGACCTTGCAGCCGCATATCTTCCCGCGTGAGGCGCGGCACGATGCGGTGACGGATTTCACCCCGGTCTGCACCCTCTGCGAATTCGCTTTCGGCCTGGCCGTGCCGGCGAATCACCCAGCCCGCAGCTTCGCCGAATTGATCGCCTGGCTGCGCGCCCAGGGCGGCCGGGATGTGGTCTTCGGCTCGCCCGGGGCCGGCTCCGGTGGGCATTTCGTCGGGGATATGGTGGGCCGTGCGGTAAGCGTGAGCATGAACCACGTGCCCTATCGGGGTGCGGCGCCCGCCGTGCAGGACGCGATTGCCGGCAACATCCCCATCGTGGTCGCCGTGCTCTCCGACATCGTGCCGCATCACGGCCAGGGCCTGCGCGTGCTGGCGATCTCCAGCCCGGCCCGCCTGCCGCGGCTGCCGGATGTGCCGACCTTCGCCGAGGGCGGCTATCCGCAGCTGACCATCACCGAATGGATGGGCCTGTTCCTGCCGGCCCGCACGCCCGCGCCCATCGTGCAGGCGCTGTATCGCAACGTGCTGGCCTCGGCGGAAACGCCCGAGGTGCGCCAGGCGCTGGACCGGCTGGAATTCCTGCCGGTCATCACCGGGCCCGAGGATTTCGCCCTCCGCCTGCGGCGCGAGCGCGAGAATTGGGGCCGCATCGTGCGCGAGAGCGGCTTCCGCCCCGAAAGCTGAAGCCGCATCCCGGCGTCACCCGAAGGCGGCGATCACCGCCTCGGGGATGGGGGCGGAGCGGATGCGCCCCGTCTCTGCGTCGCGCGCCGTCCAGACGCGCGTCTCGAAGCCCTCGACGGAGAGCGTGCCATCCTGCCGCAGCAGGCGGTGCGTGACATCGAAGGAGGAGCGGCGAAAGGCGGTCACGCGGCTTTCGATCACCACCTCATCGCCATAGGCACAGGGCACGTGGAACTTGCTGCGCGTGTCCACCATCGGGATGCCGAGCATCCCGAAATGCTTCGTCCAGGCGATCTTCGGCATGCCCAGCGCGGCCTGAAACAGCGCCGCCGTCGAGGCGTCGAACATGGCGAAATAGCGGGGGTAGAAGACGATCCCCGCCGGGTCGCAATCGCCCCATTCGATGGTGACGGGGCGGCGATTCACCAAGCCGGGCTCACGCGCGTCCATGCGGGTTCTCCAACAGAAGGGCGATGCCCTGGCCACCACCGATGCAGGCCGAGGCGATGCCATAGCGCGCGCCACGCCGCGCCATCTCACGCGCGATGGTCAGCGAGAGGCGCACGCCGCTCGCCGCCAGCGGATGGCCGATGGCGATGGAGCCGCCATTCACGTTCAGCCGCGCCTCATCCAGCGCCAATTCGCGCGCGCAGGCCATGACCTGGGCGCCGAAGGCCTCGTTGATCTCGACCAGCGCGATGTCATCGAGGGTGAGCCCCGTGCGCTCCAGCAGCGCGCGGATCGCCGGCACGGGGCCGATGCCCATCACCTCCGGGGCACAGCCCACGGCGGTGGCCGCGACGAGGCGCGCCAGCGGCGCGCGGCCCTTGGCCTGCGCGCCCGAGGCGATGATGACGGCGGCCGCGCCATCCACCACGGCGGAGGAATTGCCGCCCGTCTGCACGCCGCCAAAGGCCGGGCGGATCTTGGCCAATTGCTCCACCGGCGAGGGGCGCGGATGGGTGTCGGCCGCGATGCTCTCGACCTTGCGCGGCAGATGGATGCCGCGATCCTTCAGCCCTCCGCGCGTGAAGGCCTCGTTGATGACGGGAACCACCTCATCCTCGAAGAAGCCCGCTGCGCGGGCCGCCAGGGCGCGCTCGAAGCTGCGCGCGGCGAAGGCGTCCACCTCCGGGCGCGTGATCCCGTAGCGCCGTGCCAACTCTTCCGCCGTGCCGCCCATGTTCAAGCCGCAGGCAGGATCGAGCAGCGCCTCCCAGAGGAAATCCTTGAACTCGACCGGGGCGCCCAGGCCGAAGCCGCCGCGATGGGTGAAGGCAGCGATGGGGTTGCGGCTCATGCTCTCGGCGCCGGCGGCGAGCGCGAAGCCCGCGCCATGCTGCTCCACCGCGGTCGCGGCCTGGATGATCGCCTCGATGCCGGTGCCGCAGACGCGCTGCACCAGGAGCGCCGGCACCTCCATCGGAACGCCGGCATAAAGGCCGATATGGCGCGGCAGCATATAGGCGTCGAAGCTCGCCTGGGCGACGGAGCCCGCGACCACATGGCCGATCTCGGCGCCGTCCAGCCCGGCCTTGGCAAGTGCGGCGCGCGCCGCCTTGATGCCGAGATCGATGGGAGAAACCAGGCCGAGCGGACCGCCCAGATCGGCGAAAGGCGTGCGCGCGCCGGCCAGCAGCCAGGCGTCGTTCCAACTCGTGTAGAGGGCGGTCATCAGGCGTCTCCGACAATCAGGATATGGGGCGGGGGTTCGGCGGCGTAGAGCTCGGCCACCAGGGAAGCGCGGCGCGTCAGCACGGCGCGCTGGTTGATGGAGGCCTTGTCCGTCAGCTCGCCCGCCTCGATGGAAAGCGGCTCGGTCAGCAGCGTGGCGCGCGCGATGCGCTGGCTGCTGCCGGACGCCTCGGCGCCCAGCGCGCGCAGCTTTTCGCGCAGCACGGAGCGGAGGCCGGGATGAGTCGCGGCATCCTCGCCCGCGGGCACCAGGGTCGCCACCGCCTCGGTCTCCGGCACGAGGATCGCGGTGAGCATGTCACGGTCGGGCGCGCCGATCACCACATCCTTCACATAGGGCGCCAGCGCCGCGACCAGGCGGGCGCGCAGCGGGCCGACGCTGACCCAGGTGCCGGTGGCAAGCTTGAAATCCTCGGTGATGCGGCCGTCGAAGCGGAAGCCCTTGTGCAGATCACCGGTGTCGAGCGGCACCAGCGCATCGCCGAAGCGATACCAGCCTTCCTCGTCGAAGGCGGCGGCGGTGGCCTTGGCGTCGCGCCAATAGCCGGGCGTGATGGAGGGGCCGCGCACCCGAGCCTCCATCTTGCCGGCAACCGGCGTGAGCTTCAGCTCCACGCCGGGCACGGGCAGGCCGACGGCGCCGGATTCGGAGAATTCCTCGCGCACGCAGATGGCGAAGGGCGCGGTCTCGGTGGCGCCGAGGCCGGTGATCATGGGGATGCGCTCGCCGCGCTCGGCCAGGGCCAGCGCGTCCAGCTCATCCCAGATGTGCTGCGGCAGGCCGGCCGAGGAGTAGAACATCATCCGCAGCCGGGAGAAGAAGATGCGGCGCAGCCCCGCATTGGCCTTCAGCGCGGCCACCAACTCGGTGAAGCCGAGCGGCACGTTGAAATGGATATGGGTTGCGATTTCGCCAAGGTTGCGCAGCGATTCCTGGTAGCGGCCGGGGACGGGCCTGCCGTCATCCATGTAGAGCGTGCCGCCATTGTAGAGCACGAGGCCAAGATTGTGGTTGCCGCCGAAGGTGTGGTGCCAGGGCAGCCAGTCGAGCAGCACGGGTGGCTCCTCGGCGAGGAAGGGGAAGGCCTCGCAGAGCATCTGCTGGTTGGAGCAGATCATGCGCTGCGTGTTGATCACGCCCTTGGGCAGGCCGGTGGAGCCCGAGGTGAAAAGGATCTTCGCCGGCGCATCCGGATCCACCGCCGCCGCCGCGCGGTCCACGGCCTCGGTCGGCATGGTTGCGAGCATCTCGGCGAAGAGGGTGGCGTCACGGCCCGCGGGCGGGTTGCGCGCGACGATGAGGGCCGCATCCGCCGGGCAGGCCGCGGCGATGGCATCGGCGAAGCGCTCCCCCTGGTCGGCGAAGACGAGGCCCGGGCCGATCAGCCCCAGGCAATGGCGCAGCTTTGCGAAGTCCTTCGCCAGCAGCGAGTAGGAGGGCGAGACGGGCGCCACCGGCACGCCGACATGCAGCGCGGCCAAGGTCAGCACCGCCTGGTCCAGGCAATTGGCCGAGAGGATTGCGACCGGCCGGCTGGCGGAGGCACCGCGATCCAGCAGCGCCTGCCCCACGGCCCGCACCGCGCGCAGCATCTCGGCATAGGTGAGCCCCTGCCAGGCGCAGCCCGCTGCCGGATTGCGCCGGGCGATCATCATCCGGTCGGGCGCGGTCGCCGCCCAATGCTCCAGCCGCTCGGTCAGGCGGCGGGGATAGGGGCCAAGCGGGTCGAGCGGCGAGACGAGCAGCCCGCCATCGGACAGCTCCCGGATCGAGACCGGGCCCGGGCCGAGGCGCCTGCGAACAGGTGGGGGCTGGGCCCCGATGGCTGTGGACATCAATCCTCTCTCGCGCCGGATGGCGCAGTCAAAAGTTATGGCTCATAATTATAACGAATAACACTCTTGCCAAGGGGGTTTGCCTCGGCCATATCGGATTTCATGTCGATGGCCCCGCGCAACACTGAGATCGCACGCCGCAAAGTGGCCGCCCGCGCCGCCGCGCACGGACCGGTCCTGCCTGCGATGGAGCCGCAGGCGGCGCTGGATGATCGGCTCGGCTATTGGCTTCGCCTCGCCCAGATGGCCGCCTTCGAGGCCTTCAACGAGGCGATGACCCCGCTGGATCTCACACCCGGCCGCCTCGGCGCCCTGCTGCTGATCGAGTCCTCGCCCGACATTCATCAATCCACCCTGGCCGAGGCGCTGCACGTCAAGCCGCCCAACATGGCCGTCCTGGTGGCCAGGCTGGAACAGGACGGGCTGATCCGCCGGGTGGATGACCCGGCCAATCGCCGCGCGAACATGCTGCGGCTGACGCCGACGGGGCGGGCGCTGCTGCGCCGCGCCCGCAAGCTGGAGGCGGAGCTGGAGGTCAAGCTCTCCGCCGGCCTGAGCAGCACGGAACGGGCGGCGCTCATCGCGGCACTGCGCCGCATTGCGGAGAGAGCATGACACAGGACCAAGTGAGCCTCGAATTCGAAGGGGCGGTCGCGCTGATCGGGCTGAATCGGCCGGCCAAGCGCAATGCCATCAGCGACACACTGCTCGCGGCGCTGGAGGCGCGGATCATCGAGGCGCAGCGCCAGGCGCGCGCCATCGTCATCTACGGCCATGGGCCGAGCTTCTGCGCCGGCCTCGATCTCTCCGAGCACCGCGCCCGCACGGCCGAGGAGGTGTTCCACCATTCGCGCGGCTGGCACCGTGTCTTCCGCATGCTGCGCGAGGGGCCGGTGCCGGCCATCGCCGCGGTGCATGGCGCCTGCGTGGGCGGCGGGCTCGAACTCGCCACCGCCTGCCACATCCGCGTGGCCGATGCGACGGCGGTCTTCGCCCTGCCCGAGGGCACGCGCGGCATCTTCGTCGGCGGCGGCGCCACGGTGCATGTGGCGCGCCTGCTGGGTGCGGCACGGATGACCGACATGATGCTGACCGGCCGCACGCTGGACGCGGCGGCGGCCGAACGCTGCGGCCTCGTCACCTATGTCGAGCCGGCAGGCGCGGCCCTGGCGCGCGCCCGCGAGCTGGCTGCCCGTGTGGCCGAGGCGGCGCCGCTGACCGTCATGGGCGTGCTGCAGGCGCTGCCGCGCATCCAGGACATGTCGGAATCCGACGGCCTCTTCGTCGAGAGCCTGGTGGCCGCCCTGGCGCAGACCGCGCCCGAGGCCGAGCGCCGCCTGACGGCCTTCCTCGACAAGCGCGCGCCCAAGGCGGTGGAACCGATTCAGGGAGGGAATTGATCATGAACGTCGCAGGGGCTTCGGCCATTGTCACCGGGGGCGGCTCCGGCCTGGGTGCCGCCACCGCCGAGGCGCTGGCCGCGGCCGGCGCCAAGGTCGTGGTGCTGGACATTGATGCCGCCAAGGCCGAGGCCGTCGCGGCGCGTATCGGCGGCGTCGCCGTCGCAGGCGATGTGGCGGAGGAGGCGGTGATGGTCGCGGCGGTCGAAGCCGCGAGCCAGCTGGGCCCGCTGCGCGTCGCGGTCGCCTGCGCCGGCATCGCGCCCGCCGCGCGCGTCGCCGGCCGCAATGGCCCGCATGACCTGGCGCTGTTCGAGCGGGTGATCCGCGTGAATCTGATCGGCACCTTCAACATGATGCGCGTCGTGGCCGCGCGGATGACGACGCTGGAACCGCTCGCCGATGGCGAGCGCGGGCTGGTGGTCTGCACCGCCTCCGTCGCGGCCTATGAGGGGCAGGTCGGCCAGGCCGCCTATGCGGCCTCGAAGGGCGGCATTGTCAGCCTGACGCTGCCGGCGGCGCGCGAGCTCGCGCGCTTTGGCGTGCGCGTCATGACCATCGCGCCCGGGCTGATCCACACGCCGCTGATGGACACGCTGACGCCGGAGGCGCGGGACGCGCTCTCCCGCCAGCCGCTCTTCCCGCAGCGGCTCGGCCGGCCCGCGGAATTCGGCGCGCTGGTCCTCGCCATCGCCGCCAACCCGCTGCTGAATGGCGAGACGATCCGCCTCGACGGGGCGCTGCGCCTGCCGCCGAGCTAATTCTTGCGCTTCGTCTTGCGGAAGGCGCTGGGCGACATGCCGGCATGGCGGGTGAAGAAGCGGCTGAAATAGGCCTCGTCCGTGAAGCCCAGCTCATAGGCGATCTGGCCGATGGTCTGGGCGGAGTAGGTCAGTTCCCGCTTGCATTCCAGGATCATCCGCTCATGCAGGATCCGCAGCGGGGATTTGCCCACCGCCTGCATCGTCACCGCGTAGAGCTGCGCGCGGCTCATGCCCAGGGTGCGGGCGATCTCGTCGATGCTTTCCTGCCGGCGGAAGCCGCGCTCTACATGGGCGCGGAAGCGCCGGAAGGCGGCGGCGCGCCGGTCGCCCAGATTGGTGGTCAGGTCCGACAGCGTGCGCATGCGCCGCACGGCGATGAGCAGCAGCACCAGATGCGCTTGCAATGCGGCGGCGACGCCGGTGCGCGGCAACTCCGTCTCGCGCGCGATGGCCTGCATCACGGCGGGCATGGAGATGCCGATCTCCTCCTCCGACCGCGCCTCGCCAAAGGCCGGGCGCAGCACCAGCGCGGCCAGGGCCTCGCCCTCCGGTGCGCGCGCGAGGCTCGACGCCACCACATCATCCGAGACGGTGAGCACATGGCCCTCGGTGCCGGTGTCGAAGCGGAAGCCATGCACGGTGGCGGTGGGGATCCAGACGAACCAGGGCGCAGTGAAGGCGATCTCCTCGCCCTCGACCTCTAGAACACCACCTCCGGCCGAGACGACCACGCATTGCGCCAGATTCTCGTGGCGATGCACGCGGATGTCCCAATCCAGTTCCGACGCGCGGGAGGAGATGGTCTCGACATGCACATAACCGCCGGAGGGCTGGTCCGCGGCGGCGCCGTAAAGCCCGAAAACCGGGATGCGATAGACTGGCGGGCGGGGCGCCTTCGCCTCGTTCCGATGCATGGTTCCTCCCGCAAATGTCCAAGTCTTTCGTCGTTTCGAACCTACACGACGACAGGGCCTTCAACTACGAAATTTTGCGGTGGGGCGGCAATCCCAGCGGCGTCCGGGGAGCCGGTTCCGGCAAGGCGCGCGGCGGTTTGCCCGCATCAATCGTGCAGGGACTTTGCGCGTCCCGAAGACCTGGCCTGGAGGGGAATTCGTCGTCATGCGTCATCAGGTCGTCATCATCGGGGCTGGGCCCTCGGGCCTGCTGCTGGGCGCGCTGCTGCACCAGGCGGGCATCGACACGCTGATCCTCGAGCGCCAGTCGCGCGACTATGTGCTGGGCCGCATCCGCGCCGGCGTGCTGGAGCAGGGCACGGTCGGGCTGCTGCGCCAGGTGGGCTGCGCCGAGCGGCTGGACCGCGAGGGCCTGGTGCATGAGGGATTCGCGCTGAACTTCAACGGCCAGCATCTGCGCATCGACATCAAGGCGCTGACCGGCGGCCGCACCGTCACGGTCTATGGCCAGACCGAAGTCACGCGCGACCTGATGGCGCATCGTGCCGCCTCCGGCGCGCCCACCATCTACGAGGCGCGCGACGTGGCGCTGCATGATTTCGACGGGCCGAATCCCCGCGTCACCTGGGTGCAGGATGGCCAGCCGCGGGAAGCGCATTGCGACATCATCGCCGGCTGCGACGGCTATCACGGCGTGAGCCGCGCGAGCGTCCCCGCCGGCGCGATCGAAACCTTCGAGCGCGTCTATCCCTTCGGCTGGCTCGGCGTGCTGGCCGATGTGCCGCCCTGCGCGCATGAGCTGATCTATGCCGGGCATGAGCGCGGCTTCGCCCTCTGCTCCATGCGCTCCAACACCCGCAGCCGCTACTACGTGCAGTGCCGCTCGGATGACGAGGTGGCGCGCTGGTCGGACGACATGTTCTGGGATGAGCTGCGCCAGCGGCTGGATCCGGCGGCAGCGGAACAGGTGGTCACTGGCCCCTCCATCGAGAAGTCCATCGCCCCTCTGCGCAGCTTCGTGGCCGAGCCGCTGCGCTTCGGCCGGTTGTTCCTCGCGGGCGACGCCGCGCACATCGTGCCCCCCACCGGCGCCAAGGGGCTGAACCTCGCCGCCGGCGACGTGCATTACCTCGCCGAGGCGCTGATCGCCTTCTACCAGGATGCCTCGGAGGCGGCGCTCGACACCTATTCCGCGCGCGCGCTGGACCGCATCTGGAAGGCGGAGCGCTTCTCCTGGTCACTCACCACGCTGCTGCATCGCTTCGAGAGCAGCACGCCCTTCGAGCGGCGCATGCAGGATGCGGAATTCGCGCTGTTGCAGAGTTCGGAAACGGCGCAGCGCGCATTGGCCGAAGGCTATGTCGGCCTGCCCTATTAGCCCCGGAAGATCATCATGACACAGGCACCACCCCGCCAGGCGCCCATCCAAGGGGGCGGCTTCATCGCCCGCAACCGCACGGCGCACCCCGCGGCGCTCCATCCGCCCTACAAGACCAGCATCCTGCGCTCGCCGCGTGCGGCGCTGCTCTCCTTTCCCTCCTCATTGAGCGAGGAGACGGGACCGGTCTTCGGCCAGGGGCTGCTGGGGCCGCTGGACGCCGACATGATCACGAATTTCGCCGCCCCCGGCGAAAGCGCCATCGGGCCGCGCATCATCGTGCAGGGCCGCGTACTGGATGAGACGGGGCGCGGCGTGCCGGGCGCGCTGCTGGAGGTCTGGCAGGCCAATGCGGGCGGGCGCTATCGCCATGCGAAGGAAGGCTACCTCGCGCCGCTCGATCCGAATTTCGGCGGCTGCGGCCGCTGCCTGACGGATGCCGAGGGCTTCTACGAGTTCCGCAGCATCATGCCCGGCCCCTATCCCTGGCCCAATGGCGGCAATGACTGGCGGCCTGCGCATATCCACTTCTCGCTCTTCGGCCCCTCCTTCGCGCAGCGGCTGATCACGCAGATGTATTTCGAGGGCGATCCGCTGATCCCACTCTGCCCCATCCTGGGCGGCGTGACGGATCCGGCGGCGCTCGGCCGTCTGATCGCCACGCTCGACATGAAGCACACCATCCCGATGGACAGCCGCGCCTTCCGCTTCGACATCGTGCTGCGCGGCCGGCGCCAATCCGTCTTCGAAAACCGCAAGGAGGGGCTGTGATGCCGGAACTGACCGAAACCGCCTCGCAGACCGCGGGGCCCTATGTGCATATCGGCTGCACGCCCAATGTCGCGGGCATCGCGATGTATGGCGGCGACCTGGGCGCCGTGATGCGCACCGGCCCGGTGCGGGGCGAGGAGATCACCATCACCGGCGCCGTACATGACGGCATGGGCGCGGTGCTGAAAGACGCGCTGGTGGAGATCTGGCAGGCGGATGCCGCCGGGCTCTTCAACACCCCGCATGAGCGGCGCGGCCAGGCCGATCCGAACTTCACCGGCTTCGGCCGCTCGGCCGGCGACATGCAGACCGGCGAATTCACCTTCCACACCGTGAAGCCCGGCCGCGTGCCCTGGCCCGATGGGCGGTGGCAGGCGCCGCATGCGAGTCTCTGGATCGTGGCGCGCGGCATCAATATCGGCCTGCAGACGCGGCTCTATTTCGAGGATGAGGCGGAGACGAATGCGTCGGACCCCATCCTCTCGCGCATCGAGCATCGGGCCCGGGCACAGACGCTCATCGCGCGCCGCATTGCGCCCGGGCAATACCGCTTCGACATCCACCTGCAAGGCCCGCAGGAAACCGTCTTCCTGGACATCTGAGCCATGGCCGAGCCCTGCATCATCTGCGTCGCCATCACCGGCAGCCTGCCGCAGAAATCCGACAACCCCGCCGTGCCCATCTCGATCGCCGAGCAGATCGAGAGCACGCAGGAGGCCTTCGAAGCCGGTGCCTCCATCGCGCATTGCCATGTGCGCGACGAGGAAGGCCGCCCGACCTCCGACCCCGAGCGCTTCGCGCGCCTGCAGGAAGGGCTGCGGAAGCATTGCCCGGGGATGATCGTGCAACTCTCCACCGGCGGCCGCTCCGGTGCGGGGATGGCGCGTGGCGGCATGCTGCCGTTGCGGCCCGACATGGCCTCGCTCACCGTCGGTTCCAACAACTTCCCGACGCGCGTTTATGAGAACCCGCCCGACCTGGTGGAGTGGCTCGCGGCCCAGATGCGGGAATACGCGGTGCGGCCGGAGATCGAGGCCTTCGACCTTTCGCATATCGTGCAGGCCGCGCGCATGGCGGCGGATGGGCGGCTGCCCGGGCCGCTCTACGTGCAATTCGTCTTCGGCGTGAAGAATGCCATGCCGGCCGATGAGCGCATCCTCGACATCTACATCGAGACGCTACAGCGCCTGGCGCCCGGTGCGCTGTGGTGCGCGGCGGGGATCGGCGCCAGCCAGGTGGTGGTCAATGAATGGGCCATCGCCCGTGGCGGCCACACCCGCACCGGGCTCGAGGACAATGTGCGTCTGGACCGCCACACCCTCGCCCCCTCCAACGCCGCACTGGTGCGCCGCGCGGTGGAGATCTGCGAGCGGCATGGCCGGCCCGTCGCGACTTGGCGGGAGGCGCGGGCCATGCTGGGGCTGCGTGCGGCGTAGCCTCAGGCGGCCTCGCAGGACCGGGACGATGCGATGCCTTCGAGCGGCACGCCTCCCGTCTCGATCCACGAGCTTCGATCGGCGACGCGGCTCCGCGCCGGCAGGCTCCCCGCTTCCTGGCTCAACGGAAGCCGCATCCTGCAATTCCCTGCACTACCGCAGGAGGGCGGCCGCGGCCTCGCGCCATTGACGCCGTGAGGGCTGGCGCAAGGCCGCCGCGAGTTGCAACCAAGCCGCCTTCAGCCGCGCGCCATCCGCCGCCGCCGCCTCGGCGGCCGCCACGAGGAGACGGGCGGCGCAGGCGCGGGGCGCGCCCGGGTCAAGGCGCCTTGCCGCGGGCCCATGCCGCTCGGCGATGACGCGCATTGCCGCAAGCCGCTCCGCCCGCTGGCTGGAAAGGTTGCCGGCACGATGCAGCGTGTAATCCATCAAGACCTCCGGCAGGCAGCCGACCGGCGCGCGCGCGGCGAGGCGCAGCCAGAGGTCCCAATCCTCCGATTGCCGCATCCCCTCGTCAAAACCGCCCAGCGCGCGCAGCAGCTCGGTCCGGGCCATGACGGTCGAAGTGCCGACCACATTCTCGGCCAGCAGGGCCGCTGGCGCGGCATCCAGCAGGAAGGGGGATTCGCGCCCTGCGACGCTGCGTGCGAAACGCGGCCAGAACGCGAAGCATGGGCCGCGATCCTCGCGCTCCGACGTGATGTGGTGATAATCGGTGAAGGAGAAGCCGACGTCAGGATGGGCCTCGTGAAAGGCCAGTTGCACCGCGAGCTTCCCAAGGCGCCAGCGGTCATCGGCATCCAGGAAAGCGACCAGCGGTGCGCGGGCGGCGGCGATGCCCAGGTTGCGGGCGGCGGCAGGGCCCTTCCCCGCACCCGCCAGGACGCGCAGCCGGGGATCGTGGGCGGCGAATTCGGCCAGCAGGGCGGCCGTGGAATCGATAGAGCCATCATCCACAACGAGGATCTCCGCCTCGGGCATGGGCCCGACGGAGAAGATGGCCCGGGCTAGCCAAGCGGCGGCGTTGCGGGTGGGGATGATCACGCTGACGGCAGGGGTTTCGGTCATGATGCGGGTTCCTTCTGCCTGACGAGGTGCAACCGATGGGCCAGACGGCGTCGCAATCTGCGAAACGGCCTTGGCACAAAGACTGCGAGGCATGGGGCAATCCAGGAGGCCTGCCCCATGCCCACGACCATTCTCTATGCCCTCGCCGCTTTTCCCGTGCTCTCGGAGACCTTCGTTTCCAACGAGATCCGCGCGATGCGCGCGCAGGGCCACCGGATCATCCCGGTCGCCCTCGCGCCGCATGACGGCCCCTGCCAGCCTGAGGATGAGGGCTTCCGCGCAGAAACCTTGCCGCTGGGAGCCGAACCCATGGGGGCCGCCCTCGGTGGCAGCCTTTGGCATGCGGCCGCCGCGCTGCCCTTTCTTCGGTCGCAAATCGGGCTCCCACGCCGCTCGCTCTGGCTCGCAGGCGCGCGCCTCGCCCACATCGCTCGCCGCGAGGGCGCAGCGCATATCCATGCGCATTTCGCCCATTCGGCAGCGGCCACCGCCATTGTCGGGGCGCGGCTGGCCGGGATCACCTGCTCCTTCATTGGGCATGGCTATGACATCTACGGCACGCCCTCCGACCTCGCGGCCAAGCTCGCCCATGCCGACATCGCCTTCGCCACCTGCCACGACATGGCGGTGGACTTTCGCGCCCTCGCACCCACGGCCCGGATCGAGACGCTGTTCTGCGGCGTGGATCCAGCGCGCTTCCGGCCAAGCCACGCGGCGGATCACGGGCGGCTATTGGCCATCGGGCGCCTCGCGCCGCAAAAAGGCTATCAGGCGCTGCTGGAGGCGCTGCACGCTTTGCCCGCCGCGGATCGGCCCATCGTGGATGTGGTGGGCGATGGACCGTTGCGGGGGGAGATTCTCAGCCAGCGCGATGCACTGGGTCTGCAGGCCCATGTGAACCTGCTGGGCGCCCGCCCCTCCGGCTGGATCGCGACGAATGCCCCTGCCTATCGCGGCTTCGTCGCCCCCTATGTTATCACCGACAATGGCGACCGCGACACCGGCCCGATCGTGGTGAAGGAGGCGATGGCCATGGGCCTGCCCGTGGTCGCCTCGGCGCTGATGGGCATGAAGGAGATGGTGGCGCCGGAGACGGGCCGGCTGGTGCCGCCTGGGGACGTAGCCTCCCTCGCGCGTGGCCTCGGCTGGCTCGCCGGGCTGCGTTGTGACCAGCGCCTCGCCTTGGGCCGGGCGGCACGTGCGCGGGTCGAGGCGATGTTCACGCTGCGCGGCCAGGCCAGGGCCATGTCCGGTGCCATCCAAGGCCTGGCGGCATGAAGCGCATCGTCCAACTCCCGGCGCCGCTGCGCGCGGCCGCCCTTTATGCCCTGGCCCTGGCCTGGACCAAGGGCCTCTCGCTGCTGCTGCTGCCCGTGGTGACGGCGCATCTGGAACCGGCCGATTTCGCGCGGCTGGAACTGCTCTCCAGTGCGGCGGAGATCGCGGCGCTGCTGGCCGGGGCAGGCCTGGTGGACACGCTCTACCGCTTCGGCGCTGCGCCAGGCCGCGAAGGCGCCGGCATGGCCGCGCGTATCCTGGGCTTGGCCGTGCTGCTCGCCGCGCTGGGCGTGATCCTCGCCGTGCTCTTCGCGCCGGCCGGCGCGCTGCTGCCCCTGCCGGCACCGCCCATCGAGGTAACGCTGCTGGGCGCCGCCGTGGCGATGGAAGCCGCGATCGGCGTGCCGCTCGCCTGGCTGCGCATGCAGGGCCGCGCACTCGCCTGGTCGGTGGTGATGGTGGTGCGTGGCACGGCGCAGGCCGGGCTGGCGGCGGCCCTGCTGTGGTCCGGCCATGGCGTCGCCGGGGTGCTGGCGGCTGGCGCCGTCGCGGCGGGCTTCACCGCCGGCCTGCTCATCCTGCGGCAATCGCGGGAGACCGGAATCAGCTTCGCGCCGGCCATCTGGCCGCGGCTGCTGGCCTATGGCCTGCCGCTGACCGGCGGTGGAATTGCCTCCTTCGCACTCGGCACGGCGGATCGCTGGTTCCTGGCCGGCGCCGTGACGCCCGAAGCGCTGGCGCATTACGCGCTGGCGGCCAAGATCGCGCTGGTTTCGGCCCTGCTGACGCAACCCTTCGAATTGTGGTGGTATCCTCGCCGGATCGCTCTGCTGGAGGCCGAGAATGGACATCGCCAGACGGCGCGGGTGGTGGGAATGGGCGGGGCGCTGGTCGTGCTCGCCGCGGCCGCGACGGCGCTGGGCGGGCCCGTGCTGATCCATGTCGCCACCCCCCCGGCCTATCACGCGGCGGCGGGCTACCTGCCCTGGCTTTGTGCCGCGCTGGCCCTGCAATCGCTCGGCAGTCTGGTCAATGTGGGCTGCTACATGGGCCGGACGGGAACGGTTCCCATGCTGGTGAACGGCGTCGCCGCGGCGGTGGCGGTGCTGGGCTACCTTCTGCTCATCCCCAGCCAGGGTGTCATGGGCGCCATCCTCGCCACGCTGCTGGCCCAGGGCGTGCGGCTCGGCTTGTTCCTCTGGTTCTCGCAGCGGCGGATCCGGCTGGATTACCGGCTCTGGCGCATCGCGGCGCTGGGCGGCCTCGGCATCGCCGCCGTGGCGCTGCCCCTGCCGCTCGGGCTCCTGCTTCTGGCGGCCAGCCTGCCGCTGGGCATGGCCATGGGCTTGCTGCCCGCGCCGCGGATCGCACCCCGGCTCCTGCATGGATAGCGGGCGGGTTCAACTCGCGGTCGCGCTCCTCGCCGTCACGCTGGTGGGGCTGGTGTCCTGGCTGGTGCCGCATCCGGCGGTGCCGGTCGCCATCGCCATGGTGCCGATCGCCGGCATCCTGGCCTTTCGGGCGCCCTTCCTGCTTTGCCTGCTCTTCATCCTCTTCACCTTCTTCCGCCTGCACGAGGCCTTCCCCGTGCTGAACCCGCTGCGCCTGCCGCAGCTTCTGGCGCTCGGCTCGCTGGTGGTGCTGGGGGCGCTGGTGGTGACGCAGCGTATCCGCATCGCATGGAGCCCGGAGCTCAAGCTCTTCGCCATCCTCTTTGGGCTGATGACGCTGGGCCTGCCCCTCGCCAGCGGGCGGGACATCGCCATCGCCTATTGGACCGACACCTATGTGAAGATCGCCATCATGACCTTCGCCATCGCCTCGCTGGCGCGGGCCCCAGGCGATTTCGCGCTGGCCGCGCGGGCCTTCGTGCTGGCGGGCATCCTGGTGGCGGCCGTCGCAATCTCGAATGCCATGAACGAGATCGGCCTGGTCGAGGGCACGCGCGTCACCATCGGGCGGGACATGGGCTCCGTTCTGGGCGACCCGAACGACCTTTCGCTCGTGCTGCTCTTTCCGCTCTCCTTCGCGGTCGCCCTGGTGCTGACGCCGAAGACCGGGCTGCTCAGCCGTGGCTTTGGGCTGCTGGGCGCCCTGCTCATCATCATGGCGATCCTGGAGACGCAAAGCCGCGGCGGCCTGCTCGGCATCGTCTCGGTGCTGGGCGTCTTCGCCGCGCGGCGCATCCAGTCCAAGGCGGTGCTCTTTGGTGGCGGCGCGGTGGGGCTGCTTGGCCTTTTCGTCGCGGCCGGCGTGGGCGGGCGGCAATCGGGCGGCGCGGCCGAGGCGGGCGCGATTGATGAGAGCGCGATGGGCCGCCTCGAAGCCTGGGTCGCCGCCTGGCGCATGGCCGTCGGCCGGCCGCTGACCGGCGTCGGTCTGAACTGCTATGTCGCCAACTTCTTCTACTATTCCGATTGGTGGGAAGGCTTCGCCAAGGCGGTGCACAGCACCTGGTTCGCCGTGCTGGCCGAAGGCGGCTTCCCGGCCTTCATCGTTTTCATCTGGATGTGCGTGCGGGTGGTGCGGTCGGCCATAGCCTCGGCGCGGGACCTGTCGCCGCAGCGGGCGGGCGCGGAGTACCAGCCCGCCGCCTATGCCATGGCCCAGGCGGTGCTGGCGGGAATGGCCGGCTTCATCGTCTCCGGCACCTTCCTCACGCAAGCCTTCACCTGGCCGGTCTATATCCTGCTGGCCCTGGCCGCGGCGACGAGCCGATACGTGCTGGCTCAGGCGGCGACGGCCACCTCCGCCAGCCCCAGCGTCGCGGCCAGGCCCTGATCCAGCCGCGTGGTCGCGGCGAGGCCCAGCAAGGCCGTGGCGCGGTTCGGATCGCCGAGCGAAAGGCGGATATCCCCCTGGCGTTCCGGCCCGAAGCGGCGGCGCGCCGCACGGCCACAGACGCGCTCCAGCGCCGCCAGAAGCTCCAGCAGCGAGGTCGCGCGGCCGGTGCAGACATTCACGACCGTGGCCTGCGGGGCACGGCGCAGCAGCGCCATGCCGCCCATCAGGTGCCGCACCACATCGGCCACATAGACGAAATCCCGCACCTGCTCGCCCGTGCCATTGATGATCAGCTCCTCGCCGGAAGCGACGCGACGCGCGAAGATGGAAATCACCCCGCTATAGGGCGAGAGCGGATCCTGCCGGGGGCCATAGACGTTGAAGAAGCGGCAGCCGAAGGTCGGCACGCCGTGAACGTTCCAAGCCACCTGGCCGTGCAGCTCGGAGCCCAGCTTATCAGCCCCATAGGCGGTCAGCGGGGCGGGCGCGGTGGCCTCGCTGATCGGCATGGCGTCAGGATTGCCATAGATGGCGGCCGAGGAGGCATAGACCACGGGGAGGCGCCCGGCTGTCCGCGCGGCGTCGAAGACGGTGATGCTGCCGGTCAGGTTGGTGCGGTGGGTTCCCAGCCAATCCTCGTTCGAGCGGGCGACCGAGGCGATGGCGGCCAGGTGGAAGCAGCCGGCGACACCGTGCATGGCGCGCTGCACGATCGCGGGATCCGCCACGTCTCCTTCGATGAATTCCGCACCGCGCGGCAGGTTGTCCCGCTTGCCCGTGGAGAGATCATCCAGCACGCGGACGCGGTCGCCGCGCGCGATCAGGGCATCGGCGAGATGCGAACCGATGAAGCCGGCGCCGCCGGTGATGAGATAGAGCGCCATGGGGAAATCCTCCGCTGATGTTGCGGAGGGGGTTCATCAAGCGCTGTGCCTCCCACGCCTCGCTCGCTGCGAGGCACCGGGCGAGAGCCTTCGCTAATCGAGGCGGATGTTCAGCTCCCGCACCAGCACCGCCCAGCGCTCCCGATCGGCGGCAATAAAGGCGCGCATCTCCTCCGGCGTGCTGGTCACCGGCACCGCGGCCTGGATGCGGAAGACCTCCCGCACGGCCGGCGCGGCGAGGCCCGCCGAGGCCACCTGGGCCAGCCGCGCCGCGACCTCGGCCGGCATGCGCGCGGGGCCGAGCAGGCCAAACCAATTCGCCGCATCCACAGGCGTGCCGAGCTCGGCCAGGGTGGGCACCTGGGGCAAGAGGGCGATGCGCTCGCGCGCGCCAAGCCCCAGGATCTTCGCGCGGCCATCGCGCGCCACGGCCTCGGCCGGGCCGGCATTGAGGAACATCACATCCACCTGGCCGCCGAGGATGGCCGTGGCGGCGGGGGCGGCGCCGGTGAAGGGCACATGCAGCATCTCGATCCGGGTCTGGCGCATCAGGCGCTCCATCGCGAGGTGCGAGGTGCTGCCGATGCCCCAGGAGGCGAAGCTCAGCCCACCCGCGCGGGAGCGGGCCAGGGCCAGGAAGGCCTCCAGCGAATCAACGCCCAGGTTGGGCCGGGTGATCAGCACGAATGGGCCCTGGGCGAAGACCGTCACGGGCGTGAAATCCGCCACGGCGTCATAGGCGAGGCGCGGATAGACGAGCGGGTTGATCGCATGAGTCTCGGCATTGGCGAGGATCAGCGTGTGGCCATCCGCGGCGGCGCGGGCCACCAGCTGGGTGCCGACGGCACCATTCGCCCCCGGCCGGTTTTCGATCACGACAGGCTGGCCCAGCGGGCCGGCCATGGCCGGGGCCAGCGCGCGCATCACGACATCGGCGAGCCCGCCGGCATTCCAAGGCACGATCACGCGGATCGGCTGGTCCGGAAAGGCTGCGAGGGCGGGAGAGGCCAAAGGCAGCGTCACGCCCGCGCCCAGCAGCGCGCGGCGGGTGATGGGGCTTTTCATGATGTTTCCTTCCCTGGAGGCGGCGCGGACGGTTATGGCCCGCCCTGCGTATGTTACCGATCCCAAACCCAGGCCCATCTGTCAACGCCAGGCCATCCGGCCCATCATCGCTTCCCAGACCTGCGCCCCTGCGCGGGCCTGCCAAGAGGAAACCTCCATGATCCACGAACTTCGCATCTACCACTGCATCCCCGGGCGCCTGCCCAATCTGCTCAAGCGCTTCGAGACCATCACGCTCGACATCTGGGCGCGCCACGGCATCCGCCAGGCCGGCTTCTGGACCGTCGCGATCGGCGATTCCAACCAGGATCTCTACTACCTGCTGGAATGGGAATCCCTGGCCGAGCGCGATCAGAAATGGGCCGCCTTCGCGAGCGACCCCGAATGGCTGGCCAAGCGGGCTGAAACGGAGAAGGACGGCCCGATCGTCGGCACCATCACCAACATGATCCTGACGCCCACGGCCTTCTCCTCTGTGAAGTAGCGGGCCGCCGATCAGCCGATCGGTGCCACGTCCAGGCGCACGGCGATGCCTTCCAGCCCTGCGCCAGAGGCCGGGTAGCGGGCCATGACCAGCGGGTCATGGCCCGGGATGATATGGGCCTCGCTGGTCGCCACGTCGCGCAGCCGGTCGAAGCCTTCCAGCATCTCGCCCACATGGAAGGCGGTGCTGAAGGGGCGCCCCTGCTCCATATTCGCGTAGAAATGCGTGACGTCCGAGGCAAGGACCACGCGGCCGCGCGCCGTCTCCACCGAGACGAATTGCAGCCCGGCCGAATGCCCGCCCGTGGGGTGCAGCCAAAGCCCGGGCCAGGGCTCCACCACCCCATCATGGAAGCGCACCCGCCCGGCGAAGTTCATCCGCACGATGCCGACCACATCCTCGACTTCGAAGGAATGCGCCAGATGCGCGTGGCGCATGTAGCGCCCGGTGGCGTAGTGCATCTCGGGCTCGCGCAGATGGAAGCGCGCCTTGGGGAAGAGGTGGAAACTGCCGACATGGTCGTAGTGCAGATGCGTCAGCACCACGTCCTCCACCGCCTCCGGCTCGACGCCGAGGAGGCGCAGCGATTCCACCGGGCAGCGCAGCCATTCGCGCTTGCGCTTCGCCGCCACCTCCGCCGTGAAGCCGGTGTCCACGACGATGGCGCGGCCCTCGCGGATGCAGACCCAGACGAAGTAATCCATGGGCATCGGCCCGTCATGCGGATCGCCGCCGATGAAATGCGCCGCCGCCGTGGCATCCCGCCGCGCATAGCGCAGCGCATGAACCTCCCAGCTCATCGCGCACCGCCGATCTGCACCCCGGCCCAGCCCTCGATCACCTTGGCGACGGATGTGAAGTCGCTCTCCGCACCGAATTGCGCGCTGGTCACGGCCAGCATCTGACGCACCGCGCTGCCCACCACCATGGGCACCCCCATCGCTTCGGCCTCATCCACGCAAAGCCGCACATCCTTGTGCGAGAGGCCGGTCGCGAAGCCGAAATCGAAGCTGCGCGGGATGATGGCGCGCGGAAACTTGTCCTGCGTGGCGCTGTTGCGGCCGGAAGAGGCGTTGATCACCTCGCACATCAGGGAAGGATCAAGCCCCGCCTTCACCCCCATGGCCATCGCCTCGGAGGAGACGACCAGCGTGGCGGCGGCGAGCAGGTTGTTGCAGAGCTTCATCACCTGCGCGGCGCCTGGCGTGTCGCCGCAGAAAAAGGGCTTGCCCAGAAGCTTCAGCAGCGGCTCCAGCCTTTCATATTCCGCACGCGGGCCGGAGATCATCACGGCCAGCGTGCCCGCGACCGCGCCGGACCGGCCGCCGCTCACCGGGGCGTCCAGCACGGCGCGTCCCGCTTCGGCGAAGGCCGCCGCCATCTCGCCCGCCACGCGCGGGCCGGTGGTCGAGAAATCCACCAGCAGCCTCGCCCGCTGCCCCTGGATCACACCGCCCGGGCCCATCGCCACTTCGCGCACGATGGGAGGCGTGGGCAGGCTCACCAGCACCACATCGGCGCGGTCCGCCACCTCGCGCGCGCTGCCGGCCGCTTCCGCGCCGAGAGCGACGAGCGCCGCCACAGCCGCCTCCACCCGGTCATGCACCACCAGCCGGTGCCCCGCCGCCAGCAGCCGTGTCGCCATGGGCCGGCCCATCTGGCCGAGCCCGACGAAGCCGATCACCTGATCCGTCATCTTGTGTCCTCCCTGGGTCGCGCAAATGGTAGCGGTATCAGCCAGAACGCCAAGGGTCTGTCAGGTGCTGGCGCGGTGGATGATCTCGAAGCGAAGATCCACGGAAACCGGGCCCGTCGCGCGGCCCTGAATGCGGTCCAGCAGGACCTGGGCGCTGCGGCGGCCGATCTCCTGCCGCGGCAGGCGCAGCGTGGTCACGGGCGGGACCAGATGGCCCAGCAGGTCGAAATTGTCGAAGGCGGCCAGCGCCACCTTGCCAGGCACGGCCCAGCCCCGCCGCGCGCATTCCAGCGAGGCGCCCATGGCCAGCACATCGCCGGCGAAGAAGATCGCATCCGCCGGCGCCTCGCGCTCGACCAGGCGCACCAGCGCTTCCGCGCCCGAGGCCAGGCCCGGCGGCATCTCCAGCACCAGCGCCGGGTCGAAGGCCAGGCCCGCTTGCTCCAGCGCCGCGCCATAGCCGCGCCGTCGGTCCCGGCTGCGGGCATTCGCGGCCGCATGCAGGCTCACAAAGCCGATGCGCCGATAGCCGAGCCGCGCCAGATGCAGCGTCATCGCCTGCGCCGCATCGGCGTTGGAGTAGCTGACGACCATGTCCAAGGGCTCCGGCGTCAGCGTGCCATTCTCCACGACGGGCACGCCGGAGGCGCGGATCATCCGCACCGCCGTTGGCGTATGCGTGGTGTCATGCAGGATCAGCCCGGCGACGCGCTGCTCCAGGAAGGCGCGGATCGCCGCCTCCTCCGCCTCCAGGCTATAGCCGCTATCGGCGATCATCAGCTGATGGTCATGCCTGCGCAGCACGTCGGAAATGCCCTGGATCGTCGCGGCAAAGAGCGAATTCTCGATGCTCGGAACCACCAGCCCGATCACCTGGGTGCGGCTGGAGGAGAGGCTGCCCGCCAGCTTGTTCGGCACATAACCGACGGCGCGGATCGCCTCCGCGACGCGGGCCCGCATCTCGGCCGAGACCTTGGCGGGCTCGGTCAGCGCACGCGAGACGGTCATGGTCGAGACCCGCGCGGCCTTCGCCACGTCCCGCATGCGTGCGCCGCGTGGCGGGTCCTTCTCCGCCCCTTCCCGGGTCATTCCACGCGGATGCGCGCGTCCCGCACCACCTGGCCGATCTTCGCGACATCCTCGGCCATGAAGCGGCCGAACTCCGCGGCGCTGCCGCCCACCACCTCGGCCCCCATTTCGAGCAGCCGCGCGCGCTCGGCGGGTTGCGCGATGATGGTGCTGAGGGCGGCGTTGATCCGCTCCACCGCAACGGGCGCCATGCCGGCCGGCCCCAGGCAGCCATACCATTCGTCAATCGCGAAGCCGGGCAGGCCGGACTCGGCGATGGTGGGCACCCGCGGCAGGTAGGAGGCCCGCGCGGCCGATGTCACGGCGATGGCGCGCAACTGGCCGTCCCGCACATAGGGCAAGGTGGAACTGGCATTGCCGAACATCAGCTGGATATGGCCGCTGATCAGATCGGCCAGCGCCGGCCCGCCGCCGCGATAGGGCGCATGCACCATGTCCACCCCGGCCGCGAGCTTGAACATCTCACCCGAAATATGCACCGCCGAACCGATGCCCGGCGAGCCGAAGGTCAGCGCGCCAGGCCGCGCGCGCGCCAGGGCGATGAGATCCGCCACGCTATGGACGGGCAGCGAGGGGTGCACCACCAGGATGTTCGCCACACGGGCGAGCAGCATGATCGGCGTGAGATCGCGCAAGGGATCATAAGGCTGGCGGGACAGCAGCGTGGCCGAGATGACCGTGCTGGTGACCATGCCGAAGACATGCCCATCCGTGGGGGCACGGGCCAATTCGGCAGCGCCGATCGCGCCCGAGGCCCCGCCCCGATTCTCCACGATGACAGGTTGGCCGAGGCCGGCGCTGAGCTGGGGCTGGAGTTGCCGGGCGAGAATATCCGTGGTGCCACCCGGCGGCCAGGTCACGATCAGCCGCAGCGGCCGAGTGGGGAAAGCCTGCGCCCGCGCGGGGCGCAGCGCGGGAACCGAAAGGCCCAAGGCCAGGGCGTGACGTCTTTTCATCTTTTCCTCCCGCTCAGGCGGCCGACCAGCCGCCATCCACCGGCCATGCTGTCCCGGTGATGTCTCGTCCCGCTTCGCCGCAAAGGAAGGCGGCCATGGCGCCGATCGCGCTCGCCTCCACGATGCGGCCAGAGGGATTCTTTCCGTCCATGAAACGCGCCGTGGCGGCGGCCCGGTCCAGCCCGTGCATCGCCATCAGCGCCTGGATCCGGGCGTCGATGTTGGGCGTCAGCGTGGTGCCGGCGCAGATGGCGTTGCAGGTGATTTCGGTCTGCGCGGTCTCCAGCGCCACCGCGCGCGTCAGTCCGATCAGCGCGGTCTTTGTGGTGACGTAGCCCACGCGGTCGGTACCCCCCACCAGGCCATAGATCGAGGACATGTTGATGATCCGCCCCCAGCCGCGCTGCCGCATCCCGGGCAAGGACAGGCGGATCAGGTGGAAAGCGGCGGAGAGGTTCACGGCGAGATCCATGTCCCAATCCTCCGGCGCCATCTCCTCGATCGGCCCGAAATGCCGGATCGCGGCGTTGTTCACCAGAATGTCCACGCGCCCGGCGCGCGCCATCATTTCGGCGATGGCCCGGGGCTCGGCGAGTTCGGCGGCTTGGTAGCGCACCGCGATGCCCTGGCGCCCGGCGAGTTCCCGCAGGATGGGCGCCGCCTCGCCGGGTTCGGCCAGCCCGTGCAGGATGAGGTCACAGCCCTGCGCGGCCAGGGCCTCGGCCACGGCCAGCCCGATGCCGCCGGTGGAGCCGGTCACAAGGGCGATCCGGCCGCTCAAGGGCCGCGCCGCGCCCGCCACAGCGGGAGATGGTGTGACTGATAACATTTCGGCAGGTTAGCCACTCCTCCCGATCCGGCGCAACGCAGGCTATCAAACCTTTACGGCGCGATGCCCAGCCGGTATCGCTATCACCGAGGGGCGGCCGCGCCCGTTGCCAGGGAGAGAACCGCATGCCCGCCTTCCCGCACCCAAAGCTGCGGCGCGCGCCGTGAGCCGTTTCGCCGGCCAGATCCTCGGCGCGTTCATCGCCGATTCGCGCTGGGCGGATATCACGCCCGGCCTTCGCCACGATGCCAAGCGCGCCATTCTCAACCACCTCGGCTGCGCGCTGGGCGTGGCCAAGGATCCGGCGGTGACCACGGCGCTGGCCGTCATGCGCGAATTCTCCGGCCCCGCGGTCGCGACGGTGATCGGCCAGGGCGCGAAGCTCGATCCCATGGCGGCCAGCTTCGTCAACGCCATCGCCTCCAACCTGCTCGACTACGACGACACGCACCTGGCCACCGTCATCCATCCCGCGGCCCCCGTGGCCCCTGCCCTCTTCGCGCTGGCGGAGCAGCGTGGCTTCTCGGGTGCCGAAGTGCTGCACGCCTTCCTGCTGGGCGGCGAGGTGGAATGCCGGATCGGCAACGCCATCTCGCCCGGGCATTACGCGCGGGGTTGGCACATCACGTCGACCTGCGGGCATTTCGGCTCGGCGGCGGGCTGCGCCAAACTGCTTGGGCTGAGCGCGGAGCAAAGCTGGCATGCGCTTGGCATCGCAGCGAGCCAGGCAGCGGGGCTGGTGGAAAACCTCCCGACCGCCGCGAAGAATGTGGGCGTGGGCAATGCGGCGCGGCACGGCATCCTGGCCGCGCTGCTGGCCGAGAAGGGCTACAAGGCCGCACCCGCCGCCATCGAAGGGCCGCTCGGCTTTGCGCGCGCCACCGGTGATGCACCGGACCTGGCCGCGATCACGGAGGGGCTGGGCACCGATTGGGAGATCGCGCGGAACACCTTCAAGCCCTATCCGGCCGGGATCGTCTTCCACGCGGTGATCGAGGCCTGCCTCGCCCTGCGCGACATGGCCGGCCCGCCCGAGCGCATCGCCAGCGTGACGGTTGCCGGGGATGCCCTGCTGCTGGCCCGTGGCGACCGCCCGGTGGCCAATGAGCGCGATGCGCGGGTGAGCATCCATCACAGCGCCGCCCTGGGCTTTGTCCGCGGCAAGGCGGGCGTGGCCGATTTCGAGATGCCGGCGGTGCACGACCCGGCCTTGGCAGCCTTCCGGGCCAAGGTCTCCGCCACGCTGGATGAGCGTCTGCCGCGCGGCGCCACCACCGTGACCGTAAGGCTGCAGGATGGGCAGGTGCTGCAACGCCAGGTGATCGCGCCGCGCGGCAGCCTGGAGCATCCGATGAGCGACGCGGATCTGGAGGCGAAGTTCCACGACAATGCCGGCATCGCCGGCTTTGCCGACCGGGCCGCGCCCGCCATCGCGGCCGCCTGGGCGCTGGACGCCGCGCCGGATGTCACGCGCCTGATGACCGCCCTGGCCTGAGCTGCGCCGATCTGGTCTGCGCCCCGCGCGGTTTTCCCGGCGCCCGCGACGCGCTACACGGTCTCCGTTTCAACCAGGAGAAGTGTGTGATGCGTGTGGGCGTGATCGGTGCCACGGGCGCGGTCGGCAAGGAATTGGTGGAGGTGCTGGCCAAGCGGCATTTCCCCGTGAAGGAACTGCGTCTCTTTGCTTCCACCCGCTCCGCCGGCACCAAACAGACCACGCCCTGGGGCGACGTGACGATCGAGGCCTATAGCCCGGACGGCGCCCGCAACCTCGATCTCGCCCTGCTCGCCGTCTCCGGTGACTTCGCCAAGGCGCATGCGCGCGCGTTGGCGGCCGAGGGCGTCGCCGTGGTGGACAATTCCTCCGCGTTGCGGCTTGAGGCCGATGTGCCGCTGGTGGTGCCGGAGGTGAATGAGGACGCGATCGGCAGCCACCGTCTCATCGCAAATCCGAACTGCACCACGGCCATCCTCGTGGTCGCGCTGGAGCCGCTGCGCCAGGCCTTCGGCCTCAAGCGCGTCATCGTCTCGACCTATCAGGCGGCCAGCGGCGCCGGCGCCGAAGGCATGGCTGAGCTGGAGCGCGAGACCCGCCGCGTGCTGGTGGAGGGCCAGCCGGCGCAGAACGAGGTCTTCGCCCATCCACTGGCCTTCAACGTCATCCCGCAGATCGACAGCTTCGAGCCCAATGGCTACACGCGCGAGGAAATGAAGGTCGCCTGGGAGAGCCGGAAGATCATGGGCATGCCGGATCTGCTGATCTCCTGCACCGCCGTTCGTATCCCGACCTATCGCGTCCATGCCGAGGCGGTGACCATCGAAACCGAGCGCCCTGTGACGCCGGAGGCGGCGCGCGAGGTTCTCTCGCGCGCGAAGGGTGTGCGGGTCGTGGATGATCCCGCAGCCCAGCGCTATCCCATGCCCATGACGGCGACCGGTCAGGATGATGTCGAGGCCGGCCGCATCCGCGCGAATCCCGTATTCGGCGATCGGGGGTTGGATTTCTTTCTCTGCGGCGACCAATTGCTCAAGGGCGCCGCACTGAATGCGGTTCAGATCGCGGAGAGGCTGAAGCGATAGACGGCGCCTCTGCCGTCCCGTCGGGCGATCGGTCCCCGAGCAACGGAGTGCGCCGATCGCCCGGGGACCATGAACCCGAGCATCGGCCACCGCCCACGATTTTCCCTCCAGCGCGAGCCTCGCAGGTCAAGCGATATCGAGCGGGGGGCGAAGGCCATTTTGTGCCGGCCAGGCATGATCATCGCATCTAACGCGGCCTGCCCGCATCGACGATCACCGGCCGGTGCGCTGCGTCGGGCTGGTCTGCGGGGCTTTGCCGATCGCTGCATCCAATTGGCATGCAGGTGCAGCGTTGAAGTTCGGCCCGACCACCTGCGCGGTCCGGCGTCAGGCATGCGCGGCCGTGTGACGCCATGATGGGCAGCGGAAGCCGGCGCACTTCCCGGCGCGACGCAGGGCAAGAAGCCGCTTCGCCCCAATGCCCATCATGCGCAGCAGGGTTGCGAAAAACCTGTCGCTCCGGCGCGCGGCTTCCTTCTCCCTCGCACCGGCATTCCCTTGGCTTAAGCTTTCCCGTCGGGATGTCCGCCGATGGAGGGCCGCGCCAAAGTCCAGCACGCGGAGGGCTGTGCTCCGGATCACCGCCGCCGGGAATGGAGCATGCCATCTACCGCCAGCGATGACCTGCTGCTCCTTGGCGACGGCACGAGGTCAGGGATGGAATTGCCGGTTATGGCAAGGCCGCCAGCTGCGCGATGACACGCTCGCTTTTGACGCCCCCGGGCGCTTCCGCTAGCTGAAATTGCCCAGTTGGAGACAATACCCCCATGCAGCCGGTCCAGACGCGAACCCTGAGCCCTCACCTCCGGCGGCTTGAGGCGGAAGGAATCGCCATCCTGCGCGAGACGGCCGCAAGCTTCCGCAATCCGGTCCTGCTCTACTCCATCGGCAAGGACAGCAGCGTGGTGCTGCATCTGGCGATGAAGGCCTTCGCCCCTGGCCGCATACCCTTCCCGCTGCTGCACATCGCCACCGGCTGGGATTTCCGGGACATGCTCGAATTCCGTGACCGCCGCGCGGCCGAGCTGAACGCCCGGCTGATCGTCCACACCAACCCCGATGGCCTCGCGCGCGGCATCGGCCCCCTCACCCATGGCAGCCAGGTGCATATGGATGTGATGGGCACCCAGGCGCTGCGCCAGGCCCTCGACATGGGTGGCTATGACGCGGCGCTCGGCGGTGCGCGGCGGGACGAGGAAAAGGCCCGCGCGAAGGAGCGCGTTTTCTCCCACCGCGCCCCCGGCCATGTCTGGGAGCCGCGCGGCCAACGGCCGGAATTGTGGGGCCTCTACAACACGCGCATTGCCCCGGGCGAGACCATGCGCGTCTTCCCCATCTCGAACTGGACCGAATTCGACGTGTGGGACTACATCGCCGCCGAGCAGATTCCCGTCGTGCCGCTTTATTTCGCGGCCGAGCGGCCCGTGCTGCGCCGCGGCGGCGCGCTCATCATGCGCGATGACGAGCGCATGCCGCTGGAGCCTGGCGAACAGGTCGAGATGATGTGGGTGCGCTTCCGCACCATGGGCGACTGGCCGCTCACCGGCGCCCATGAGAGCCGCGCCCAGACCATGGACCAGGTGCTGGAGGAGCTGCGCCTCTCCCGCGTCTCCGAACGCCATGGCCGCCTGATCGACAATGACCAGGAGGCCTCGATGGAACGCAAGAAGCGCGAGGGGTATTTCTGATGGACGGCACCATCCTGTCGCGCGGCCTGCTGCGCGTGCTGACCTGCGGTTCGGTGGATGACGGCAAGTCCACCCTGATCGGGCGGCTGCTCTACGACAGCCAGATGATCATGGAGGACACGCTCGCCGCCATCACCCGCGACAGCCGCAAGCACGGCACGGTGGGGGAGGATGTGGACCTCGCGCTGCTGGTGGATGGGCTGGAGGCCGAGCGCCAGCAGGGCATCACCATCGACGTCGCCTACCGCTTCTTCACCACACCCAAGCGCAGCTTCATCGTGGCCGATTGCCCGGGCCATGAGCAATACACGCGCAACATGGCCACCGGCGCCTCCAATTGCGAGCTCGCCATCATCCTGGTGGATGCGCGCAAGGGGCTGCTGACGCAGACGCGGCGGCATTCCTACATCTGCTCGCTGCTGGGCATCCGCCATGTCGTGCTGGCGGTGAACAAGGTGGACCTGGTGAATTTCGACCAGCAGGTCTTCGACCGCATCGTGGGCGAATACGCGACCTTCGCGGCCGGCCTCGGCTTCCACACCATGGTGCCCATCCCGGTCTCCGGCCGCTTCGGCGACAATGTCAGCACCCGCTCGGGCAATACGCCCTGGTATCGCGGCGAGACGCTGCTGGAGCATCTGGAGAGCGTGAGCGTCGAGGAAGAGCTCACACAGATCCCCTTCCGGTTCCCGGTGCAATGGGTCAATCGCCCGAACCAGGATTTCCGCGGCTTTTCCGGCACGGTGGCCAGCGGCGCGGTGGCCGTGGGCGAGAACATCGTGGTCGCCGCTTCGGGCGTGACCAGCCATGTCACCCGCATCCTGGGCCCGGATGGCGAGCAGGAGCGCGCCACGGCGGGCGAGGCGATCACCATCTGCCTGGCCGACGAGGTGGATGTGGCGCGCGGCGACGTGCTGGCCCCCGTCTCGGACCGCCCGGCCGTGGCCGATCAATTCGCCGCGCATGTGCTCTGGATGGATGAGGAGCCGATGCTGCCCGGCCGCCAATACATGATGCGGATCGGCAATCTCTGGACCTCCGCCTCGGTGACCGTGCTCAAGCACCGGGTGGATGTGGCGACGCTGGATCATCAATCAGCCACGCGACTTTCACTGAATGAGATCGGGCTGTGCAATTTGAGCACCGCGCAGCGCGTGCCCATGGACCCCTATGCCCAGAACCGGCTGACCGGCGCCTTCATCCTGGTGGACCGCTTCACCAACCGCACCGCGGGCTGCGGCATGATCAACTTCGCGCTCCGCCGCGCGACCAATGTGCATCATGAGCACTTCCTGGTGGACAAGGCGGCGCGCGCCACGGCCCTGGGCCAGAAGCCTCTCGTGCTGTGGTTCACCGGACTGTCCGGCTCGGGCAAATCCACCGTGGCGAAGCTGGTGGAGCAGGCGCTGCACAAGGCCGGCCGGCACACCTATTCGCTGGATGGCGACAATCTTCGCCATGGCCTGAACCGCGATCTCGGCTTCACCAATCAGGACCGCGTGGAGAATATCCGCCGCGTGGGCGAGGTGGCGAAGCTCATGGTGGATGCGGGGCTGATCGTCCTTGCCTCCTTCATCTCCCCCTTCCGGGCGGAACGGCAGATGGTTCGGGAGATGCTGGGCGCGGGCGAGTTCCTGGAGGTCTTCGTGGACACGCCGATCGAGATCTGCATGCAGCGCGACGTGAAGGGCCTCTACGCCAAGGCCCGGCGCGGCGAGATCGCGAATTTCACCGGCGTGACCAGCCCCTACGAGCCGCCGGAGCACGCCGATCTCGTGCTGGATGGCGGCAGCGCCGCCGCCGAGGCGCTGGCGCACCAGGTCCTGGAGTTGGTGGAGCGGCATCTAGCGGGGAGCTGATGCGCCACAGGCGGCGCCGATGGAAGTGACGACCGACGCCCTGCCGATCGCTGCGACGCAGCACGCCCTGGTCCGGGGCTTGAGCGCCAGCTCTCCTCGCCCGCATCAAGGCCGTGCCGCGCCTCGTCGTCTTGCCCAGCGTGCTGGGGCGGCGGAAGCGGCGAAAGCGAAGAAGCTGTCAGCGCAGTGGCGTGCCCGGATGCTGGTGCTGTCGGTCATCTGCAGGAGGTCGGCATCAGCGCCGCCATTGGCCCAGGCTTCGAGCATGACATCCCACAGGCCCGATGCGGTCCAGCGTCGGAACTGACGGAACATCGCGTTCCAGTTGCCGAGTTCGGCGGAAAGGTCACGCCGTGGCGCGCCCCTGCGCGCGATCCGGAAGATGGGGTCGAGCACGCGCCGGTGGTCGCGGGCGGGCCTGCCGCCAAGCGGGCGGGCCAACACCACGAAGGGCTTGGAAAAGCACCACCCCTCGTCCGTCCGCAGCCCGCGGATCAACGACGATCTCCATGCCGGAGACCAGCTTGGAATCACGCCTGCCCGCGTCTGGCAATCCCCCAAGCGATGGGTTATGCACGCGGCCCAGAAGAGATGGCTGATTTACTTTTCGATCGATCTTCCATCTCTTGACTTATGACTTAAGCGTATTTGCCCATCGGCTTGGATTGATTTAGACCAAAGGTGGATTAATCTATAAGGTGGCTTGGCTTTGTATCCGTTGTCCAAGCATTGCCAAACGGATAACGATCCATAAGCTCACAACGTCACCAGCCGTTGCGCGGGTGTAGCGGGACATGGATCTGGGCCGGACGGCGGCAAGCATTTGGGCTCCGCCGAGACGTTTTGGCCCTCCGCTTCAGGTTGTAAGGAGACGCGCGAATGTGCGGAATTGTGGGCGTCGTCGGGCGCGAGGACGCGGCACCGCGCCTGCTGGATGCGCTGCGACGACTGGAATATCGCGGCTATGACAGCGCCGGGATTGCCACCCTGGTGGATGGGCATGTCGAGCGCCGCCGCGCCGAGGGGAAGCTCGGCAACCTGGCCGCCGCGCTGGAGGAATCGCCGCTGGGCGGCACCACCGGCATCGGCCACACCCGCTGGGCCACTCATGGCGCGCCGGTCGAGCGCAACGCCCATCCCCATGCCACGGCTCGCGTCGCTGTCGTCCATAATGGCATCTTCGAAAACTACGCCGAGCTCCGGCACGAACTGGAAGCCAAGGGCGCCGTCTTCCAGACCGAGACCGACACCGAGACCTTCTGCCTCCTGCTCGACGACCTCCTGGCCGGCGGCGCCACGCCCGAGCAGGCCGCCGCCGCCGCGCTGAAGCGCGTGCAGGGTGCCTTCGCGGTGGCCATCATCTTCGCCGGCTCGCCCAAGACGATGATCTGCGCCCGCCAGGGTGCGCCGCTTGCCGTGGGCTTCGGCGAGGGCGAGATGTTCGTGGGTTCCGACGCACTGGCGCTGGCCCCGCTGACCCGCCGCATCGCCTATCTGGAGGAAGGCGACTGGGCCGTCCTCTCAGAGGAGGATGCGCGCTTCTTCGACATCCACGACAACCCCGTGACGCGCGAGATCCGCGTCACCGAGGTCTCGGGCGCCGCCACGGGCAAGGGCAATTACCGGCACTTCATGGAGAAGGAACTCCATGAGCACCCGGCCGTGCTGGGCGACACGCTGCGGCAATATCTGGACCCGCGCACGCTGGAAGTGCATCTCCCGCGCCTGCCCTTCGACCCGGCCCGTGTGCCACGCATCACCATGACCGCCTGCGGCTCGGCCTTCCTGGCGGCCCAGGTCGGCCGCTACTGGATCGAGCAGCTGGCCCGCATCCCAGTGGATGCCGATGTCGCGAGCGAGCTGCGCTACCGCGACCCGCCTCTCCTCGAAGGCGGCGCCGCCATCCTGGTCAGCCAATCGGGCGAGACGGCGGACACCATGGCCGCCATGAAGCTGCTGCGCGAGAACGGGCAGAGCATCCTCAGCGTGGTCAACGTGCCCGAGAGCAGCATGGCGCGCGAAAGCGACGCCACCGTGCTGACCGTCGCCGGCCCCGAGATCGGCGTGGCTTCCACCAAGGCCTTCACGGCGCAGCTTTCGGTGCTCGCCTGTCTCGCCATCGGCCTGGGCCGGGCGCGCCGCGAACTCACGACGATTGATGAGGGGCGGCTGACCAAGGCCCTGCTGGAACTGCCGCACAAGGCGGCCGAGGTGCTGGAACAGGATGACCAGATCCAGGCCCTCGCTGCCGAGGTCGCCAAGGCGCGGGATGTGCTCTTCCTCGGCCGCGGCGCGCTCTTCCCCATCGCCATGGAAGGCGCGTTGAAGCTGAAGGAGATCAGCTATATCCACGCCGAAGGCTATGCCGCCGGCGAGATGAAGCACGGCCCCATCGCGCTGATTGACGACCAGGTGCCGGTCATCGCCCTTTGCCCCTCGGGGCCGCTCTACGAAAAGACACTCTCCAACCTGCAGGAGGCCTCGGCCCGGGGCGGACGGATCATGGCCTTCACCGATGCGGCGGGCGCGCCGGGCCTGGAACGCTTCGCGGAGCGGGTGATCGTGCTGCCGGATATCGGCGTCTTCGCGCAGCCCATCCTCTACGCGATTCCGGTTCAGTTGCTGGCCTATCACGTTGCCGTGCTGAAGGGGACGGATGTGGATCAGCCGCGCAATCTCGCGAAGAGTGTGACGGTCGAATAAGAAAAAAGGGCCTCGGGCGGCTGGGGCCGCCCCCGCTTCACGGTGGTGCCCCAGACCGCAGCTATTCTGGGGTTACGCCCAGTTCGCGCAACGTCCGGCCGATGGCCGCGTATTCGCCGGCGAGGCGTGTAGCGAGTTCGGCGCGGGGGCGGAAATCAGGGACCACGCCCCAGCGCTGCGCGATCAGGCGAAAACCCTCGCTTTGCATGGCGCGCTCGCAGGCCAATTGCAGCCGGTCGAGAATCGGGGCGGGCACGCCGCGCGGGGCGAACAGCGCCGCATAGCTGGGTTGCAACGCATCCACCCCCTGCTCGCGCGCCGTCGGCACATCCGGGAATTCCGGATGGCGCCGCTCCGAGAAGACCGCGATCAGGCGCGTCTGTCCCGCCCGCGCCATGGGCACGCCCGAGGCCACGACGATGGCCGCGAAATCCAGCCGGCCGGCCAGCACCTCGGTCAAGGACGCCGCGTCACCGCGAAACGGCGCATGGGTCCATTGCCCGCCGGCCGCCACCTGGATGCGATGGACCCCCAGGAAAGGCGCCGAATTCGGCCCGGGCGAGCCATAGGTCAGCGGGCGCTGGCGGGCGGCGGACACCATCTCGGGCAGGGTTTTCCAGGGGCTGTCGGCCCGCACCATCACGCCCAGGATATTCTCCGTGACGTTGCAGACGGGAGAGACCGCCTCCGGCCCCAGCCCGGTGTTGCGCACCAGATGCGGTTGCACGACCAAGGGCACGAGCGGCGAGAAAGCCAGCGTCAGCCCATCCGGCGCGGCCGCGGCCAGCGAGCGCATGCCCACCACGCCCGAAGCGCCATCGCGCGAGACCACCACCACCGTCTGGCCCAGATCGGGCGAGAAGGCCTCGGCCAGGGCACGGGCGATGGCATCGGTGCTGCTGCCGGTCGCATAGGGGTTGATGATGGTGACGGGCCGCTCGGGCCGCCACTCCTGTGCTGCTGCCGGCGTCACCAGCAGCAGCAGGGCCAGCAGCGCCCTCATGATTCGAGGATCGCCACGGCGCGCGTCCAGCCCGCGCTGCCGCGATAGACCTTCACCGGGAAGCAGGCGACGGTGAAGCCGTGATCCGGCAGCTGGTCGAGATTGGCGAGCTTTTCCAGATGGCTGTAGCCGATCTC
>JAIYDS010000140.1 GCA_027487385.1 Acetobacteraceae bacterium
CTGGCCTATGGGCAATTGGCGCTGGCCATGGCGCTGGTCGGCGCCAATGTCGGCGTGGCCAAGCTGCTGGCCGAGGCGCTGCCCATCGCCATGATCGCCTTCCTGCGCTGCCTGCTGGCTGTCGCGGTGCTCTGGCCCCTGGCGCGGATGATCGAGGGGCGGGTGAAGGTTTCGGGCGCGGTGAAGCGCAACCTGGCGCTCCAGGCCATCTTCGGAACGGCGATCTACAATGCGGGGCTGCTGGCCGGGCTGCGCTACACCTCGGCGCTGGAGGGTGGGCTGGTGCTCGCAACGCTGCCGGCCGTGGTGGCGCTGGGCAGCTTCCTGTGGCTGCGCGAGCGGCTTTCGGCGCGGCAATGGCTCGCGGCGGGGCTTGCCGGTTTCGGCATGGCGGCGATCACCCTGGCGCGGCTGGGCGGCGGCGGAGGCGGCTCGGCCCTCGGCAATCTGCTGGTGTTCCTGGGCGTGTGTGGCGAGGCGATCTATGTGCTGCTGGCGCGCCGCGTGGCCGGGGCGGTGCCGGTTTTCACGGCCTCGCTCTGGATGCAGGCCTTCTCGGCGCTGGTGCTGCTGCCCTTCGCCGCGCCGGGCTTCCCCGCCGTGGCGGCGCTGGCCGATCCGAATTTGCTGGCGCTGCTGGTCTTCCATTCGCTGACGGCGAGCGTGCTCTGCCTGCTGCTCTGGTATGCCGGCCTCCAGCGCGTGCCGGCGGCGACGGCGGGGGTTTTCACCGCCTTCCTGCCGGCCAGTGCGGCGGTGACCGCGGTGATTTTCCTGGGTGAGGATTTCGGCCTGATCCATATGGCGGGCTTCGTGTTGATGATGGGCAGCGTGCTGCTGGCCACCTGGCCCGGGCGAGCCAAAGCTGCCACCATGCGCAAGCATGCGCCCCTGGCTGAGCCTGACCGTCCCTGAGCTGCGGCAGCGCCGGCCGCAGGATGTCGCGGCCGCGCTGGCCGCCGCCCAGATGGCGCGACGCCTCAGCGGCGAACCTGCCCAGCTGCGCGCCTGGGCCACGCAGGTGTCACTGTTGCAGGCTGCCCTGGCCGGGCCGCGCTGGGATGGGGCCAGCTTGGCCTTCGAATACGACATGCTGCGGCTGGAACGGCGAATTGACGCCGTCCTGCTGACCCGGCGCGCCATCTTCGTGCTGGAGTTCAAGGTCGGCGCCACCGGCTTTGCCGCCACGGATCGCGCGCAGGTCGAGGATTATGCCCAGGACCTGCAGGATTTCCACGCGGCCAGCCGCGCGCATCCGATCCTGCCCGTGCTGGTGGCCACGGATGCGCCGCGCCTTCCGCCGATCCAGCTCGGCCTGCCCATCCCGGGCGTGGCGCCGGTGTCGGAGAGCAATGGCGCAAGGCTTGGCGAGCGCCTGGCCGGCCTGGAGGACGCGCAGGCCGAACCGCCCGTTGCGCTGGACCCTGGGGCCTGGATCACGGCGCCCTACAAGCCCGTGCCCACCATCATCGAGGCCGCAGCGCGGCTCTTCTCGCGCAACAGCGTCGCCGACATCGCGGAGGCGCGGGCGGACACCGACAACCTCACCCGCACCACCGCGGCCATCCAGCGCGCGCTGGAGCTGGCCCGCACACAAGAGGAGCGCGTGGTGGTCTTCGTCACCGGCGTGCCGGGGGCGGGAAAGACACTCTGCGGGCTGAACATCGTCTTTGGCGAGCATCGGCGGGACGGCACGGCTTTCCTCACCGGCAACGCCCCGCTGGTGGCCGTGCTGCGCGAGGCGCTGGCCTGCGACCGCGCCGGCATCAGCCTGGCGCTGGGGCCAAGCCATGACCCCGAGCGCCGCGCCCGGGCCGGCAAGCTGCGCCAGGCGCGGCACGAAACCTCGCAGGCGCTGCAAAATGTCCACCGCTTCCTGGCCGACAACGCCCATGCCAGCGCGGCCCCGGCGGAGCGCGTGATCATCTTCGACGAGGCCCAGCGCGCCTGGGACGAGGCGCAGGCCGGGCGCGACACCCAGCGCCGAAAAAGCGTGCTGACCATGAGCGAGCCGGCCCATGCACTCGCCATCATGGGCCGGCATGCGGGCTTTTCCGCCATCGTCGCCCTGATCGGCCAGGGGCAGGAGATCAACACGGGCGAGGCCGGGCTGGCCGAATGGGGCCGCGTCATCGCGGCCGCACGCGGCTGGCGCGCCGTGGCCGCCCCGCGCGTCCTGGAAGGGCCGCAACGGCTGGCGCCGGCCCCCGCGCCTTGGCTCACCCTGGACGCCGCGCTGGACCTGACGGTGCCCATCCGCAGCGTGCGCAGCGATGCCGGTGCCGCCTGGGTGGATGCGATGCTGCGCCAGGATGCCGCCCAGGCCCGCGCCCTGGCGGCGGATTCCCTGCCCTATTTCGTCACGCGCTCACTCACCGAGGCCCGCGCCGCGCTGCGCCGCTTCACCCCAGGGCTGCGGCGCGCCGGCTTCGTGCGCTCCTCCGGCGCCCGGCGGCTCCGGGCCGAAGGGTTCGATGCGCAGCTCATCGGCACGGAGGAGCCGGTCGCCTGGTTCCTGGAGCGCTGGCCGGATATCCGCGCCTCCGACGCGCTGGAGGTCGCGGCGACCGAATATGCCTGCCAGGGGCTGGAGCTGGATGCGGTGGGCCTGGCCTGGGGCGGAGATCTGGTGCGCGGTCCCGGCGGCTGGCGCTGCCGCAGCTTCGCCGGCCGCGCCTGGCAGCAGGTGAAGGGCGCCGCCGAGCAGGATTTCATCCGCAACACCTATCGCGTCCTGCTCACCCGCGCGCGCTACGAGACGGTGATCTGGGTGCCGCCCGGCAGCCCCACCGATGACCCCTTCCACGACCCCACGCGCCCCGCCGCCGAAATGGACGCCATCGCCGATTTCCTGTTGGCCTGCGGCGCCCGGCCGCTGGCCCCCGGCAGCGAGCCGGCTTCTTCGACCCGACTCACGATGCTTTAACCTTTTTCCCTCATGTGTCGCGCCGTGAGCCGCCAGGACGGCGCTCAGGGGCCAGCCCGGCCCTGACGGATGGAGATCGGGAAAAGCCCATGGCGCCATTGCAACCCCTCCCCAAGCCCGCCGAAACGCCGGCCGAGGCCCCCGCCCCGGTGCTGGCCGCGCCGGTTCTTGCCCCCCCGGAACGCCCCGCCGCGGTGGATCCTGAATCCGCCGCCCTCCAACCCCTGGTGTTGCGCACCTGCCTCGCCCTGCACGCCATGGCCTGCAGCCTGGAAGCACTGGACACCGTGCTGCAAAGGCTGGAGGTGATGGAGCCCAAAGCGGACCAGCACGCGGATCTCGTCCGGGGCACGGCGGAAACCATCGCCCAGGTGATCGCGCTGCTGCGCCGGGAAGGGCCGCCGCTGCTGCACCGCGCCCAGGCCTTGCGGATGCGGCTGCGGCTGCATGGCTATGCCGGCGGGCCTTCCACCGGGAACGCCCTGCGCACGCTGCACGCGGATCTTGACGGCCTGGCCGCCTTCCGGCCCGAGCCCGCGGCCCGCACCGTGGCCCATTGGGCACCGCATATCCGGCGCGCGCGCTCGAACACGCTGATCATGCTGTCCGAATTCGACCGCCACGCGCGCCAGATCGCCGAGCAATTGAAGGGCCATCCGGCCGAGGGCGCCACCGTCCTGCCCTTCGAAACGCCGAAGCCCGGCTAGAAGGTGGGGCGTTCACTCCGCGCGCCCCCGCCTATTTTGAGAGGATGATTCAGCGCTTCGGCGCTTCCGCCTCAACGCATCATGCCCTAACCGCCCGCGAGACTCTCGAAGACCAGCATGCGGTGTCCGCGATGCTGGAACTCGCCGCATTCGCGCATGCCGCAATCGCCCAGCACGGCGCGCGACGCGTGGTTGGTCTCCCGCGCCACGCCGATGATGCGCCGCAAGCCCACCGCATGGCCGAATTCCAGCGCGGCCTTGGCGGCCTCGCGCGCATAGCCCTTGCCGCGGCACTCGGGCCAGAGGGCGAAGCGCACCGCGACGCCGCGCCCATCGGGCCGCTCCATCAGCCCGGCGATGCCCAGAAATTCCCCGGTCTCGCGCAGGAATACGCTCCAGGTGCCATAACCGCGCACCTGCCAGAAATCCATATCGTCCTCGAGTTCTTCCCGCGTGCGTTCGGGGGAACGGGTGCCGTGCAGCATGTAGCCGAAGACCGCCTCGTCGGATTTCAGGCGGATCAGGTCGGGCAGATGCTCCGGGCCGGGCGGCAACAGGGAAAGGCGCGGGGTGGTGATGCTGCGCCTTTGGCCCAGGACCTGGGACACGCCGCTAGCCTTCCAGCCGGATGCTGTAGCCGCCTTGATCGTCGGGCAGGAATTCGGCGAAGCCGGTGGCGATGCGCGCCTCCGGCTGCGCCGCGTGCAGCGCGCGGAACAGGCCATCCGGGCTGCCCGGCCGCAGGAGCCGGCGCGGCAGGGCGCCAATGCGGATCAGCGCGCCCGCGATCACCTGCGCACAATTGCCGCCCACCGCCAGGAACACCGGTGGCTTCTGCGCGATCTCGCCCCAGATGGCGGCGAAATCGGCGGCGCGGGCCTCGCCCACCCGGATGATGCAGAAGGTGGTCGGGCACATGCGGCCCCGTGCATCCGCGGCGCGCATATATTCGGGCCGGGTGCGCAGCAGCTCCGCGGCATCACGCACCTCGCCCGGGGCGATCAACGCGAGGCGCCGGTCCCGCCGGGTGCGGGCGTAGTAGCCTACGGGTTCGCCACCCGGCAGGATGGCATCGGCATGGCCGCCCTCATCCGTGCTGCGCGCGAAGGGGCCGGATTTGTAGCGGCAGGCAATGCCGATCTCATCGGCGCCGACCAGCAGCACGCCCGGGGCGAAGGCCGATTCCAGCATGGCTAACGCACCAGCGGGCGATACTTGATGCGGTGCGGCTGGTCGGCTGCAGCGCCCAGGCGGCGGCGCTTATCGGCCTCATAGGCCTGGAAATTGCCCTCGAACCACTCGACATGGCTGTCGCCTTCGAAGGCCAGGATGTGCGTCGCCAGGCGGTCCAGGAACCAGCGGTCGTGGCTGATCACCACCACGCAGCCGGCAAATTCCATCAGCGCCTCTTCCAGCGCGCGCAGCGTGTCCACATCGAGGTCGTTGGTCGGCTCGTCGAGCAGCAGGACGTTGTGCGGCACGCGCAGCATCTTCGCCAGGTGCACGCGGTTGCGCTCACCGCCCGAGAGCACACCGACCCGCTTCTGCTGGTCCGCACCGCGGAAGTTGAAGGCGGCGGTATAGGCGCGCGAGGCGATGGAGCGCTTGCCGATGTTGATCGTGTCATCGCCGCCGGAGATTTCCTGCCAGACGGATTTCTTGTCATCCAGGCTGTCGCGCGACTGGTCCACATAGCCGAGATTGACCGTCTCACCCACGCGGAGCGTGCCGGCATCCGGTGTTTCCTGCCCGGTGATCATGCGGAACAGGGTGGTCTTGCCCGCGCCGTTCGGCCCGATCACGCCCACGATGCCGCCCGGCGGCAGCTTGAACGTGAGCCCGTCGATCAGCAGCTTGTCGCCGTAGGCCTTCTTCAGCCCGTCGAACGCGATGACGTTGTGGCCGAGGCGCGGGCCCGGCGGGATCTGGATGGTGGCGAAGGTCTGCTTCTCGCGCTCGGCCTCGCTGGCCATTTCCTCGCAGTGCTGGAGGCGGGCCTTGGATTTCGCCTGGCGGGCCTTGGGCGACTGGCGCACCCACTCAAGCTCGCGCGCCATGGCCTTGCGCCGCGCCTCGCTCTCGGACTGTTCGAGTTCGGCGCGCTTGGACTTCTGCTCCAGCCACGCGGAGTAGTTGCCCTCGTAGGGGATGCCCTTGCCGCGATCGAGTTCGAGCGTCCACTTCGTCACCTGGTCGAGGAAGTAGCGGTCGTGGGTGACGAGGATGACCGCGCCGGGGAACGCCTCGAGGTGATGCTGCAGCCAGGCGACGGATTCCGCATCGAGGTGGTTGGTCGGTTCGTCCAGCAGCAGCATGTCGGGCTTCGACAGCAGCAGGCGGCACAGCGCGATACGGCGGCGCTCCCCGCCCGACAGCTTCTCCACGCCGCTCTCGTTGGGCGGGCAGCGCAGGGCGTTCATCGCCATCTCGATTTTTGAATCGATGTCCCAGGCGTCGGCGGCGTCGATCTTCTCCTGGAGGGCGGTCATCTCCCCCATGAGTTCGTCGGTGTAGTCCTTGTCGAGGCCGGCCATGATCTTCAGCAGCGTGGACTTGCCGGAGCCGTTGACGCCCACCACGCCGATCTTGGCGTCCGGGA
>JAIYDS010000179.1 GCA_027487385.1 Acetobacteraceae bacterium
AGCCGCCGGGCACCAGGATGCCGTGCACGCCTTCCAGCCGCTTCACCGCGGCATCGCCGCCATCCTCGAAGATCTGGCTGTCCACCCAGTCCAGCCGCACCTTCACGTTGTGCGCGATGCCGCCATGGGTCAGCGCCTCGGCCAGGCTTTTGTAGCTGTCGAGCAGGTTCGTGTACTTGCCGACGACCGCGATCGTCACCTCGCCTTCCGGCTGGCGGACAGATTGCAGGATGCGCTGCCAGCGCCGCATGTCCGGCTCGCCGTAGAAGGACAGGCCGAAGTGGCGCAGCACTTCGCGATCGAGCCCTTCCTCGTGGTAGCTCATCGGCACGCCGTAGATGCTGTCAGCGTCGTAGGCCGGGATCACGCTCTCGGGCCGGACGTTGCAGAAGAGCGCGATCTTGCGGCGCTCATTCTCCGGGATCGGCCGGTCGCAGCGGCAAAGCAGGATCTGCGGCTGGATGCCGACCCCCAGCAATTCCTTCACCGAATGCTGCGTGGGCTTGGTCTTCAGCTCGCCGGCCGAGGGGATGTAGGGAACGAGGGTGAGGTGGATGAAGAGGCTGCGCGTCGGGCCCAGCTCATTGGCCAACTGGCGGATGGCTTCGAGGAAGGGCAGCGATTCGATGTCACCCACCGTCCCGCCGACCTCGACGAGGATGAAGTCGTACTCATCCGTGCCGGCGACCACGGCTTCCTTGATGGCATCCGTGATGTGCGGGATGACCTGGACGGTGGCGCCGAGATAATCGCCGCGGCGCTCCTTCGCGATCACCTCGGAATAGAGGCGGCCCGTGGTCCAGTTGTCGGCCTTGTTGGCGTGGACGCCGGTGAAGCGCTCGTAATGGCCGAGGTCGAGATCGGTCTCGGCCCCGTCATCGGTGACGAAGACCTCGCCATGCTGGTAGGGCGACATCGTGCCCGGATCCACGTTCAGATAGGGGTCCAGCTTGCGCAGCCGGACGCGGTATCCGCGTGCCTGAAGGAGAGCCCCGAGCGACGCTGCCGCGATGCCCTTGCCCAGCGAGGAAACCACGCCACCGGTGATGAATACGAACCGTGCCATGGGGGTTCGTCATAGCCACTTCCGGGGCGCTGTCACACCCCCCTGACGGGGGCGGCGGATCAGTTCGTCGGAACCGCCGGCAAGGCCGGGACGCTCGGCGCGATGACGGGCGCGGGCGCGTCGAGGATCGAGCGATTCACCGAGGTTCCGCGGTCCAGCAGGGCCAGCGTCAGCGCCAGGATGAAGAAGATGGTGCCCAGGATGGCCGTGGTGCGCGTCAGCAGGTTCGCCGTGCCGCGGCCGCCCATGAAGGAGCCCATGCCCTGCGAGGAGCCAATGCCAAGCCCGCCCCCCTCGCTGCGCTGCACGAGGATGACCCCGATCAGCGCCAGGGTGACCAGCAGGAAGATGATGGTGAGAATGGTGGACATGATGCGCCCCCTCTAGCCCGCGCCGCCCGGAATGGCTAGCGCGGATGCGCGTGGGTTTGGCCCTTCATGCGTTTTCCTGATAGCTTGCCGCCATGCGCCGCCATCTGGACCGCCGCCTGAAGCTGCAATGGCTGCGCGTGCTGGACGCGGTGGAGGCCGAGGGCAGCCTGCTGCGCGCCTCGGCCCGGCTCGGCCTCGGCCAGCCCGCCCTCACCCGCGCCCTGCAGGAGGCCGAGCAGGTCTTCGGCGCCAGCCTCTTCACCCGCCACGCCCGCGGCGTGCGGCCGACCGAGGCGGGGCGCATCGCCACCCGCCTCGCCCGCCGCGTGCTGGCCGAGCTGCACCGGGCCGAGGAGGCCCTGGACCATCTGCACAGCGCCCAGGTGGCGATCGGCGTGCTGCCGGTCGCGGCCGTTGGCGTGCTGCCTGGCGCCCTGATCCGGCTGAAGCAGGCAAGGCCCGACATCCAGCTTCGCCTGCAACAGGGCCGCATGGAGGAGCTTTTGCCCCTGCTCGCCAGCGGCGAGATCGACCTGGTGGTGGGCCGCCTCTACCCGCCCGCCACGCCGGATGGCTTTCTGCGCGAGGCGCTGTGGGAGGAGCCGATTTCCTTCCTCGCCCGCGCCGGCCATCCGCTCTTCGCCCAGCCGGTGACGCGCGCGGCGCTGGCCGGCTTCGAGCTGGTGCTGCCCACCGTCAGCCAGCGCGTGGGCCAGGAGATTGATGAGCGCCTGGCGGCCCTCGGCCTCGCCACCCAGGCGCCGATGCGCTCCAGCTCCTATGGCTTCATCCGGGAAATGCTGCTGGCGAGCGACATGGTCTCGGTCATGCCGCGCCTCATGATGGTGGGGGATCTGCTGCGCGGAGCGCTGCGCGTCCTGCCGCTGGAGGAGGAAGCGCCGCCCCGCCCGGCCGGGCTGATCCTGCCCGATGACCGCCCCCTGCCCGAGGCTGGCCAGGCCTTCATCGCGGCACTCCGCGCCCATCTGGCCGAAATCGCCGCGCAGGGCCTTTCGCCTATGCCGGATGGGAATAGCTCACGCCGCAAAATCCATAGGACAGCGCGGCCAAGCCCAGCCTAGAACAAGGGCAACACAGGGAGAGACACCATGGAAGCGCCGGAGCCCATCCTGGATGTGGCGCATCTCGGCCATGTCGAGCTGCTGACGCCCCGCCCGGAGGAGAGCCTGGCCTTCTTCCG
>JAIYDS010000091.1 GCA_027487385.1 Acetobacteraceae bacterium
AGCGACTGGCAGGATTTCGGCGATATCGGGATCGTGCTGCGCAATTGCGACAGCAGCAACATCGAGGTGCGCCAGGCCGAGGGCTTCACCATCGGCATCCAGACGCTGGGCGTGGAGCGTGGCTTCGAGGACAGCAACCTCTTCCTCGGCCGCATCGTGAACAATCACATCGGCCTGGATATCCGGACCCAGACGGCGGCCGGCTGGAACACCTCGGTGCGCTATCATGGCGGGCATTTCGCCTGCGCCAGTTCGCTTTACCCGACGCTGAGCCGCTACGGCATCCGCTTCTCGGCCGCGCCGGGCGCCTATGTCGCGCACAACCGGCATGTCTTCTTCGGCCCCGCCTTCGAATTGCAGGCGCGCGACCGCCCGGCAATCTTCGGCGTGCCCTTCCTCTGCGAGGTGAACAGCCGCGCCGTCATCGCCTATGGCATGCGGATGGAGGGCTGCTCGCCCTATCCGGCACGCCACACGGGCAATGCGCAGGATCACGTCTATGAGGTGGCCTGGGCCAGCCAGGGCTATCTGCTGGAGGTGCGCTACGAGACCAGCTCCACCCGCGTTGGTGCCGTGGTGCGCGGCATGCACCAGGCGGCGGCGCATCGGGAGTTCACGCGGCTGGTGGGCGATGTGCCCAATCTGCGCGCCGCCGCCTTCCGCTGGAATGCCTCGCAGACCGGCTTCGACCAGCTGGCCTGCCTCTCCACCAATGTGGGCGGCTCACCCGTCAGCATCGCGGATTTCGCCTTCCCTGGCCTGGAAGACTATGTGCTGACCAATCGTGGCGTGATCCTGCCCGGTGGGCGGGGCCTCGGCTTCGTGGTGGACGCCACGCGGGCGCGGGAATTCGCGCTGGCCGTGGATGCGGATGATCCGCGCCTTATCGTGCAATGCTTCGATGGCGCGGGGAATGTGATGAATGACGCGCTGGGCCAGATTGTCCGCGCCTCCGGCATGTCCATGACATGGAATGCCGCGGCCCGCTGGTGGCAGGGCTCGGCCGACATGACGGATGCCGATCTGACGCGGCTGCAGGTGGTCCGCCTGGAACCTGGCGTGGCCACCGCCATCATCGGCGTGGCGCGCATCGGGGTGGATTACGAGGTGCGGGCCATGCGGCTCTTCACCGACCCCTCGGTCTCGCCTGCGCTGCTCTATGGCCTGCCCGACCTGCGGCATGGCGCGCGCGAATTGCGCGCCGAAGCCGCCTGGGATCCGCCCTCCATCGCCGCCGGCGCCAGCGCGCAGATCAACGTGCCGCTGACCGGCGCGCGGCCGGGCGATTTCGTGCAGGCGGCCTTCACGCTCGCCACCTCGGGCGTCGTCTTCCTGGCGCAGATCGGCGCGCAGGATGTGGTGACGGTCACCGCCTGGAATCGCAGCGGCGGCGTGGTGGATCTCGGCGCGGGGACGGTGCGCGTGCGGCTGGTGAAGTCGTGAAGCGTCGCAAGCCCCGCACGCCGCCGCTCAACCTGGCCGAGGCGCTGCCCCATGTGGCCGGCTCCTACAGGCGCTTCGTCGCCGGACCCGTCGATGAGGGAGACACCAAGGCCTTCACCGCGCATCACAGCGCGGCGAAGACCGCGCTCTCGCATCTCGAGCAGCTCATGAAGCTGGCCGTTGAGGGCGAGGACGCGGCCGCAACCGACCCGGCCGATCGCGCGCTGGGCGAGGCCCGGCAGGAAATGCACGAGGAACAGGAGACGCCCGCGGATGACCCAGGAGAGCCTGGCTGACCTGCTTGAGTTCGTCTGGGTCTGGAACCGCCAGCAGCGCCAGGGCACGCCCCAGGTGCATCGGCGCATCCTGCGCTGGCTGGAGGCCGAGCAACCCTCGCGCCGGCTGCTGCTGATGGCGTTTCGCGGCTGCGGGAAATCCACGCTGGTCGGGCTGTTCTGCGCCTGGTCGCTGTATCGCAATCCGGAGACGCGCATCCTGGTGGTGGCGGCGGACCAGACCCTGGCGGGCAAGATGGTGGGCCATGTGCGCCGCATCATCGAGCGCCACCCGCTCTGCCGCCAGTTGATCCCGGAGGGCGACGAGGCCTGGGCGGCGGATCGCTTCACCGTGCAGCGCCCCGGCGCGCTGCGGGACCCTTCCATGCTGGCGCAGGGCCTGTTGGGCAACATCACCGGCGCGCGGGCGGATCTCATCATCTGCGACGATGTCGAAGTGGCCGGCAATTGCGACACGCCGGGCAAGCGCGCCGAGCTGCGCGAGCGCCTGGCGGAGACGGAGTTCATCCTCACGCCCGGCGGGCTGATCCTCTACGTCGGCACCCCGCACACGGAGGAAAGCCTGTATCGCCAGGGCGACGGCTTCCTGCAGGGCTATCATCGGCTGGAAGTGCCGATCCTGGACGCGATGGGCCAGAGCGCCTGGCCCGAGCGTTTCAAGGACAGCGCCATCGCGGCCCTGCGCGAGCGTGTGGGTGCGCTGCATTTCGCCCGCCAGATGCTGCTGCAGCCCGTGGCCAACACGGCCGCGCGGCTCGATCCCTCCCTCCTGCTGCGCTACACGGAGGAGACGGAGTATCGTGAGTCCAATGGCCGCGCGCAGCTCTGGCTGCTCGGCCGGCGCATGGCCTCGGGCGGCGGGTATTGGGACCCGGCCTATGGGCGTTCCGAGGGCGGCGGCGACGGCTCCGTCCTGGCCGCCACCTATACGGATGGCGAGGGGCGGCACTTCCTGCATCGCCTCACCTGGATCACCCAGCGGAGCGATGCGCCCGATGATCCGGCCACGCAGCAATGCCGCCAGGTGGCCGAGCTGGCGCGGGAGCTCATCCTGCCCGTGCTGCGCGTCGAGACCAACGGCATCGGCCGCTTCCTGCCAGCCCTGCTGAAGCGCGAGATGGCGCGCGCGGGTGCGGCCTGCGCCGTGATCGAGCATAGCAATCGCCGCCCCAAGGTGGAGCGCATCCTGGCCGCCTTCGATCCCTTGCTGGCGGCGCGCCGGCTGCACGCGCATGAAAGCGTGTTCCGCACAGGCTTCCCGCGCGAGATGGCCGAGTGGCGGCCGGATGCGCGCGGTGCCAGGGATGACGGGCTGGATGCGGTGGCGGGCTGCATCCTGGCCGAGCCGATCCGGCTGCCGGCGCTGCCGCCCAAGCCCGCTGCGCCGAGCTGGCGCGGCGGTTGACGTTGGGTGACGGTGCGGCAAGGCTTGAATGCCACTCCCAGAGGTTCTGCCCTGTGTCAGCCCAAGCCGGCATGCCTGGCCGCCTGCCTCGCTTCCTCCGCTCCCTGCGGCGCTGGTCCTTGCGTGGCCTGATCCTGGTGGCACTCGCGAACCTCGCATGGGACCTCTGGTCCTGGCAGGATCGCAGCTTTGCGGAGGGAGACCGGCGGTATTTCCGGGGTGCCGAGCGGGGCGGCGAGATAGACTACGGGCTGGCGGAAATCCGGATCATCAACGAGACGAGCCGCGAATTCCTGATTGACAGCTTCGTGCTGGATGGTTGGGGGGGGCCTTACACGGGGCAACCCGACGAACGACGCAGGCTCTGGCCGGCCGGCGAACCTGGTCACGTGTTCGCGGAGCAGCGCTACCTCGACCATTTGGTCGGTGATGGTCGGCTTGTCCTGCGGGAGGGTCCACAAGGAGCAACCCGTCTCGTAGACTTTCAGGTGGATCGCAGGCGACCCACTTCCTGCCAACTGGAACTGCGCATCCGCGAGGACGGCGAAGCCCTCTCGGATTGCCGCCCACTCCGGCGTATCCGCCATAACTTCCGTTGGCTGTTCGGTCCGCCGGACTATTGACGGCATCCGCGTTTGACGCGGTGATACACGCAACCTTGTCGCTCATGGAGCCATTCATGCCCGATCTTGGCCGCGCTGCCGAGACCCGGCGCGTCATCGCGCGTCAGTCCTGGCTTCAGCATCCCACTTTGAATTCCCTCGCCATCCCCGTCGCCACGAACGAAGCGCTCGCGTCGTTTCTCCCGGGTCGGGTCAATGGACCTGCGGATGCCTATCGGCACATCGTGTGGGTGGCTGATATGACCCGTCGCATGGGGCCGGACACGGCAGGGAGCCTTGCCGAACTGCACGAGATTCAGGGGCAGATGAGCACCGCGCGGCGGGACATGTTGGGGCAGGGCCGCGATATCATCAATGACGCGGCAGCGACGACGATGGACCGGCGAAACAACCTGCTGGGAATCAGCATCGGCGTGCAGGCGACAAGCTTCGAGTATGTGTTGCGATTGTCGCGGGAAGCCATGGACCGCAGCCCTCGCGATGGATCGGGTGGCGTGATCGGGGCTGTGTGGCTTCCGGAAGAGGAGTGGCGCGCAAATCCCTCGTCGGACCGCAGCCGATGGAACTGGCCCAATCCGGATTGGAGCCGCGTCCCCCGGCAGCACGTCACCGAGTATCTCATGGGCGGCGAGGAATACCGCCGCGGTACCGACCATCGCCAATTGGCCGCCGATCGCCGGGCTGCCCTGGACGCCGAGAAGCAGGAAGCCTGGCGGCGGATGCTGGAGGAAGACGACGCGGCCGGCGGCCCCGTCCAGGTCCAAGGATACCAGCGCGATGGACATCCAGTCCGCGCCCATACCCGCTCTCGCCCCTGATTTCGAAAGGGGGTGCAGGGGACAAGTCCCCTGCCGGGGTCGAGGGGCGGCGCCCCTCGCCTAAGCCGACCTTTTCAAAATCTCGCTCGCATGCCGCGCCCGCCCGGGCGCGGTGATGGCGAAGCGCCCATCGGGCCGTTCCTCGGCCAGGCCCATCCCCTGCAACCGCAGAAGGCAGGGCTGGTCCGCCAGGCCGGGCGGGCGGCCATGCGGCCCCACCAGCGTCAGCCGGTGCAGGGCCGAGCGGCAGCAGCTTTCCAGATATGGCTCGTTCCACATTCCACAATTTCTCCCGCGCGCCCTCGTTGTGGCGATGCGCGCGCCCGCCCGCAAGGAGGCCCCCCATGGACCCCATGAACCCATCGCTCTGGTGGATGGATGCCGCCCAGGCACCCGTGATCGCAGGGCTCTATTGGCTGCTGCTCGGCATCAAGAAGGACCTGGATCGCCGGATCGAAAAGGGCACCTCGCGGCATGATGACGGCCTCTCCCGCACGCGGGACGAGCTGGCCGCCTTCAAGCTCGAAGTGGCGCGGACCTACGTGCCGCTCTCGCTGATCCGTGATGTGGACCGGCGCCTTTCCGAGCAGCTGCTGCGCATCGAGGACAAGCTCGAAAACATCCGTCGCGACCAGGAGAATGACAA
>JAIYDS010000277.1 GCA_027487385.1 Acetobacteraceae bacterium
CGTGCCATCCTCGGCCACGTTGCCGGTGTTGGTGCCGCCGATGCTCGCTGCGTCATTGGCACCGGCGATGCTGACGGTGATCACGCGCGTTGCGGTGCCATCCAGCGAGGCCACGCTCAGCGTGTCCGTCACCGTCTGCGCGGCGTTCAGCGCCTGCACATTCGCCGCCGCGTTGTTCAGCGCATAGCCCCAGGCGCCCGATGCCGCGTCGAAGGTGAAGCTGCCATAGGTGCCCGTGAGCGAGGCGGGCGTGGCGAAGCTGGCCTGGCCGCCATCCACATCGGTGATGGTCAGCGCGCCGCTGGCGGTCAGCGTGCCATCCTCGGCCACGTTGCCGGTGTTGGTGCCGCCGATGCTCGCTGCGTCATTGGCACCGGCGATGCTGACGGTGATCACGCGCGTTGCGGTGCCGTCCAGCGAGGCCACGCTCAACGTGTCCGTCACCGTCTGCGCGGCATTCAGCGCCTGCACATTCGCCGCCGCGTTGTTCAGCGCATAGCCCCAGGCGCCCGAGGCCGCGTCGAAGGTGAAGCTGCCATAGGTGCCTGTGAGCGAGGCCGGCGTGGCGAAGCTGGCCTCGCCGGGATCCGGGTCCGTGATGGTCAGGGCCCCGCTGGCGGTCAATGTGCCATCTTCGGTGACGGCCCCCGTCGCGGTCCCGCCGATGATCGCCGCCACATTCCCGAAGGCGAAGTCATCCAGCCCGAAATAATCGCTGGCGGTGAACTCCAGCCGGTCAATGCTGATGAAGCGCTGCCCGGGATACTGGGTGCCGAAGTCGAAATTCGGCGCCGCCCCGCGCGGCACCGTGATGGTCACCTCGCCCACCAGCGCGCCATCATCATAGGCGCGCGCCGTCACCGGCAGGGTGGCACCAAAGGCCGAGGAGAAATTGGCGCTGTAGAAATCGAAATCCGTGCCATCGGCGCGTTGCACGACCAGCGGGTCGCCCGCGTTGCCGGGATAGCCCGGCACGACACTGCCCGGCCGCGCCTCGGCGAAGAAGGCCAGCGTGGTGCCGGAGCTGGTGGTGTAGCCGAGCGACCCATCGGGGTTGTAGATGCCCGCCTGGCTGAAGGTGAAGCCGGCATAGCTGGTCAACGGGCGCTCTGCGCCATCGCCCAGCGCGCCGCCCGGCACATCGTCAAAGCTCAGGATGGCCGCCGTCGCGGGCGTCTCGTCCCGGTCGGTGAGGGTGATCACCACCTGGGCCGAGGTCTCGGCGCCCAGCGCATCACGCGCGAAGACGGTGAGCGTCCGCGTGGCCCCGGCCTCGAAATTCAGCAGCGCGCCATTGGCGACGGTGATCACCCCCGTGCTGGCGTCAATCGCGAAGGCCCCGCTGGCATCGATGGCCGAGGCGAGGCCACCCACCTGGAAGCTGTAGCTCAGCGGGTCGCCTTCCGCGTCGGTCGCGCGCATGGTCACGCCCGTGGCGCTGCCATTCGCGGCCCCCTCCAGCACCGCATTGCCGGCGGCGTTGGCGTCGCCCAGGCCCACCGGCCCATCATTCGCACCCGTGATGCTGACGATGATGGCCCGGCTCGCCGTGCCGTCCAGCGAGGTGACGGTCAGCGTGTCGGTCACGCCCTGGCCCTGGGCCAGCGCCTGCACCTGGGCTGCCGTGTTGCTCAGCGCATAGCCCCAGGCGCCGGAAGAGGCGTTGAAGGTGAAACTGCCATAGGTCCCGGCCAGTGTGGCCGGGATGGCGAACACCGCCTCGCCCGTATCCACATCGGCCACGCTCAGCGTGCCGCCCGCCGTCAGCGTGCCATCCTCGGCCACGGCACCCGTGCTGTTGCCGGAAATGCTCGCCGTGTCATTGCGGCCGGCGATGCTCACGGTGATCGTGCGGCTCGCCGTGCCGTCCAGGGAGGTAACGGTCAGCGTGTCGGCCACGCTCTGCCCGGCATTCAGCGCCTGCACATTCGCGGCGGCATTGCTCAGCGTATAGCCCCAGAGGCCGGAGGTCGCGTTGAACGTGAACGTCCCATAGGTGCCCGCGAGCGAGGCGGGTGTGGCGAAGCGTGCTTCCCCCGCATCCAGATCCGCCACGCTGAGCGTGCCGGAGGCGGTCAGCGTGCCATCCTCGGCCACCGCGCCGGTGCTGTTGCCGGAAATGCTGGCGGCGTCATTCGTGCCGGTGATGCGCAGCGTCACCCGCGCTTCGTCCGTATCGCCATCGGCATCGGTCACGCGGTAATTGAAGCGCAGCGTTGCCACCTGGCCGGCCGCGAGATGCTCGAAGCTCGTGCCGGTGTTGAAGCTCAACAGCCCGGCGCTGCTCAGCGAGAAGCTGCCGGGGCTGGGCGCCGCGCCGACCAGGACCACGCTGGCGATCAGGTCCGGCACGGTGTCGTTGCTCACCACGCTGCGGCTCAGCGATTCACCTTCCAGCAGGGTGAAGGTATCATTGCGCGCCGTCACTGCGTCATCCGCCGCGGTGAGGATCGTGCCATCCACCGCGACGGAGAGCGCTTCGATCTCCGCGAAGTTCAAGCCGAACAGGCTGCTGGCGACGACACCGCCGGCCTGCGCCGCGGGCACGGCCTGGGCGGCCACCAGGCGCGCCAGTTCCACCTGGTTCGCGCCGGTGAACCACTCGGCCCGCGTGAATTCCAGCCGCAGCGTGTCGAAGCCGGTGCCCCCGCGCAGCATGTCCTGCCCCGGCGCGCCGTCGCCGCGGCCTTGCAGGATCAGGTCGTCGCCCGTGCCGCCCTGCACCAGATCCTGGCCGGCGCCGGCGCGCAGCGTGTCATTCCCCTCGCCACCATCCAGTTGGTCCTGGCCCGCGCCGCTGCTCAGGCTGTCATCGCCCGCGCCACCGGCCAGAACGTTCCGGCCGCCGCCCGCATCCACCGTGTCATTGCCGATATCCCCGGTGACCTGGTCATCGCCATCGCCCAGCGTCAGCCGGTCATTGCCGGCACCGCCCTCCACCCGGTTGTTGCCGCCAAGGTCGATGAGGACGTCATCCCCCGCCTCGCCGAAGAGCATGTCATTGTCGGCGCCGCCCAGGATCGTGTCCCGTCCTTCGCCGCCATAGGCCCAGTTGTTGCCGTTGCCGGCGACGATGCTGTCATTGCCGGCCTCGCCATAGAGCATGTCGCCGCCATCGCCGGCGGCGATCCGGTCATCGCCCTCGCCGCCGCGGACCCAGTTGTTGCCGCCGCCGGCGCTGATGGTGTCGTTGCCCCCATCGCCCCAGATCATGTCGCCGGCATCGCCGGCCGTGACGCGGTCATGGCCTTCGCCGGCATAGACCCAGTTGTTGCCGCCGCCGGCGTTGATCGTGTCGTTGCCGGTGCCGCCCCAGATCATGTCGCCGTCATCGCCGGCGCTGACGCGGTCATTTCCGCCCCCGGCGTTGATGCGGTTGTTGCCCGCACCGCCCCTCAGCGAGTCATCGCCATCGCCACCCTCCAGGATGTCGTTGCCGGTGCCGCCATCCAGCGTGTCGTTGCCTGTGCCGCCATCGAGCGTGTCATTGCCGTCGCCACCCACCAGACTGTCATGGCCAGCACGCCCGAAGAGCGTGTCATTCCCGGCATCCCCCCAGGCCTGGTCACCGCCCGCCGAACCCTCGAAGATGTCATTGCCGTCGCCCAGCAAGGAGCGAGCGAAATCTCCCGCGGCCAGACCCGATGCGTTGATCCGGTCGGAAAAGGCGGTGCCGTTGAGCGTGCGTCGGGCCATGCGCGTCCATCCTGGAGATAACGGACGTTATTTCATGGAGTTCCTGTCAGGCCACAACGCATCAGAGGTAGAAAATACAACCCAGGGTAACACAACCCTGGGTGGCAGTTTCGTGGTGGTGAGATTCCTGGCGGCTTCCGCAAATGCTGGGCGGTCTGGATCAGCGCAGGCGCGCCGGCAATTGCGGCGGCAGTTGAATCGCCTGCACTTCCCAGCGCAGTCGCGCCACATCGGTCAGCGCCAGCGTCAGCTTGGCCGAGCGGTCGGGCACCTGGGTGGAGGTCAGCGTCACTTCCCAAAGGCCAGCTTCCAGCATGCGCACGCGGCTGAGCATATCGCGCGCCGGTTGTGCCGCGCCGGGCGCCAGCCTTTGGTTGAGCAGCAGGGCGAGTCCGGCCGGCGAGGAGAGGCGTTCGGCCATCTCGCTGGCCATGCCGGTGATGAAATCGGGCATGGGCTGGCTGTCATGGCGCTGGGTCTCAGCCGCGAGGGCCGCGTTCAGCGCCGGGCGCAGCGTGTTCCAGTCGATGTAATGGGCCAGCGCCGCCGCATCGCCCCGCTGGATGGCGGCGGCCACCTGCACGGCGGATGCCACGGGCGAGCCGGCATAGACGGCGATCACCGTGCAGGCCATGAGCGCGACGACGCGCTTGATCCGGCCGAGCCCCTTGGGGGGCTGGCGCTTCCGCTCGAGAGCTTCGCGCGCGCGCTCGGCCTCGGAGGTCCAGGCTTGCATGGACGATTCCAGGAAGGAGCGGCGGACCGGCAGCGTCTTGGTGCGCCGCGCATGGATCAGCCGCTGCAGCCGGGTGGTGGCAGCGCGGGCCTGGCTCTGCGGAGCGGCGAGAGATGCTTGGGTGGCCCCCGCCACCGTCACATCCTGCTGCGTCCGGGCGGCCTGTCGGGCGTCGAACTCGGCCCAGACCTCATCCCACGTATTCGCATTCGTTGAAGCACTCATGATATCCCCCTTATTCCCCAGTCCGAGAATGGGCCAAACACAAAACGGAGGAAAGTCTCCATTTTGAGAATGATGGGCGGAAAGCCTTAATTATTGGTGAATGGCGTTTCTAAACTGAGATCAGAGAGACGATCCAGGATTCCACATCGGCCAATGCCCGGCCCAGGGCGGCCTGCATGGCGGCTGCCTGCGCCGGGGCTGCTGCGCCAGCATCCACGGAAACCCTCGCTTGAACCGTGGTTTGCCCCAGGGGGCGCGGGGTGCCGAGGTCGGCGCCCTGGGTCAGCAGCAGGGCTGCAAGGGCGGCATGCGCGGAATTTGGCTCGATTTGCAAAATGAGCAATTCCGTCTCTAATATGAGAGAAGTCGCCAAACGTGAACCAGGCGCCGTCACCGCCGTGAAGCGCCCGGAGGCCGCCAGCCATTGCCGCAGGGCCAACTCCGCCAGATCCGCCGGGGGGGCGAGCCATTCCTCATAGGGGGCCAGGGTCACACTGCCATCCGGCCGCAGCCGCCGCAGCCCGCGCGACTCCAGCCCCGGCGCCGCCCGCATGGTGCGCAGCAGCAGCGCCTGCCGCGTCCGCGCACCAGGCGGCCCCGCCCGCCGCGGTTCCAGCGCAAAGCGTTGGGACTCGATGAAGGGACGGTCCGGCAGGATCGAGCAGCCTCCCGCCAGCAGCGGCAGGCCCAGGGCAAGGCGACGCTTCATCGGGGGGCTCCAGTCGGGGCAGGGGGGGCCGCGCCCCAGAGCGCCTGCGAGGGTGAGCGGCGCAGCGCTTCCGTGGTTTCGCGCAGATTGGCCGTCGTCGCGCGCAGATCGCGCAGCAGCGGCGCCAGATCGGCCTGCACATCCGTGGTGGTGTTCCGCGCCGCGCGCAGGCTCGATTCCAATTGGCCGATGGTCCCGGGCAGCCTCGCCGTCGCGCGCCGCAAATCCTGCGCCGCCGCCCCCATGGCGGAGAGCGTCTCGCGCACCTCCCGCCCCTCCGCCAGGCCCCGGATCGCCGAGGAGGTGGCCCGCAGCTCCGCCACCGCGCCGGGCAGGTCGGCGGCGCCGGCGATGCCGCGCAATTCCTGCATCAGCGCCGAGGCCTCACGCAGCGTCAAGGCGAGGTCCCCCGTCTCGGTCTGCTGCCGCAGATCGGTCACCAGCTCGTTGATATTCGCCACCAGCCCGGCGAAATCGATGCCCTGCACCTGGCGGAGGAACATCTCCGCCGCGCTGGTCACCTGTGCCACCGTGGAGGGCACCGCCGGGATCCAGGAAAAGCGGGGCGTCCAGGGGACGGGTTGCGGCGGGAAGCGCCGCGGGTCCAGGAAGTCCAGCTCGATATAGCCGACGCCGGTGATCCCCTGGGATGCCATGCGCGCCCGCAGCCCCTGCGCCACCGCCTCCTCGGTCGAGGGCACATCCCCCACCCGTCGCAGTGCCACGGCGAAGCGCACCACCACCAGCTGGAAGGCGGCTGCGAAGGCCTCGCCCTCCGGGCGGCGATACTCGGCCGCGGCCAGCGCGATCTCCGTCACCCGACCCACCGCCACGCCCCGATACCGCACGGGCGAGCCGACTTCGAGGCCCTGCACGCTCTCGCGGATATAGGTCTCGAAGATCACGTCATTCGTGCTGGTGCGGTTCTGCGTCAGGAAGAGCACGAAGCCGACCAGCAGGGCCAGGCCCACCACCACCATCAGCCCGACCGAGAGCTGGATCCTGCGTGCATTGGCCATCTACATCGCCTCCCGGCGGAAGAAGGCGCGCACGGTTGGGTGGTCGCTCGTGTCGCGCAGCTGCTTCGGGTCGCCCTCGGCGATCATTCCCTGCGCGTCCTTGTCCAGCATGATGCAGCGGTCCCCGATCGCCAGGATGGATTGCAGCTCGTGCGTCACCACCACGAAGGTTGTGCCCGTCTCACGCGCCAGTGACAGGATCAAGGCATCCAGCCCGGCCGAGGTGATGGGGTCGAGACCCGCGCTAGGCTCATCCAGGAAAAGAATTTCCGGATCGAGCGCCATGGCGCGGGCGATGCCGGCGCGTTTCAGCATGCCGCCGGAGATTTCCGCCGGCAGCCGCTCCGCCGCATCGCCGAGGCCCACCAGGCCGAGCTTGGCGCTGGCCACCAGGGCGCGGGCCGCCTCGGGCAGGCGGGTATGCGCCTCAATCGGCAGCTTGATGTTGTCCGCCAGGGTGAGGGAGCCCAGCAGCGCGCCGGATTGCCACATCACGCCGATGCGGCGCAGCAGGTTGCGCCTGGCCTCGCCCTCCAGCTGCGCCCAATCGCCCTCCAGCACGCGGATTTCGCCCTGGCTTGGCGGCATCAGCCCGATCAGCAGCTTGAGCAGGGTGGACTTGCCGCAGCCCGAGCCGCCCAGGATGACGAAGACCTCGCCGCGGCGGACCTCGAAGGTCACATCCTTGAAGATGGTGCGCGGGCCGAAGCGCATGGCGACACCTTCGGCCGTGATCACCGCCCCAGGCTTCTGGGAGGCGGCGTCGGGTGTCTCGACCATCACCAGCCCAGCCGGAAGAAGAGGATGGCGAAGATGCCGTCCAGCAGCACCAGGGCCACGATGCCGCCCACCACCGCGCTGGTCGCCGCATCGCCCACCGCGCGCGGCCCGCGCCCGGCCGAAAGCCCGGATTGGCAGCCGATATAGCCGATGGCCAGCCCGAAGATCGCGGCCTTGGCCAACCCGCCCGCCAGATCCTCGACCGAGAGCCATTGCTCCAGCTGGTTCAGCACCGCGACCGGCGTGAAGCCCAGCGTGGCCATGACGATCATCATGCCGATGATGCCCGTCACATTCATCACCATGGTCAGCGCCGGCATGACCAGCATGGAGGCAAGGATGCGCGGCAGCACCAGCCAGGCCACGGGATCGAGCCCCATGATCTTCAGCGCATCCACCTCCTCATTCACCCGCATGGTGCCGAGCTCCGCCGCATAGGCCGAGCCGGTGCGCCCGGCCAGGATGATGGAGGCCAGCAGCGGCCCCAATTCGCGCGTCAGTGAAATGCCGACCAACTGCGGGATGAAGATCTCCGCGCCGAATTGCCGCATCGGCACGGAGGATTGGAAGGCCAGGATGACGCCGATCAGCGTGCCGAGCAGGATGCAGAGCGGAAAGGCCCGCGTGCCGGCCTCGTCCAGGTGGCGCAGCACCTCGGCCCAGCGCAGCTTCCAGGGGCGCGGCAGGATTCGCAGGCTGGCCAGCACCGTCTCGCCCAGGAAGGCCATGCGCTCCAGGAAGCCCCGCAGCTTCTCGAGCGTGGCTGCGCCCAGGGCGGTGAGCGGGCGAAAGGGGCGCGGCCTGGGCGGTGGCGCGGCGGCGGGGATGGCCTTGCGGAAGCGATCCAGCGTGCCGCGCGAGGCGGCCTCCTGCGGTTCGCGCCAATTCGTCTCCTCGCCCAGCCTCGCCAGCGAGACCAGGAGGGAGGCGCCGCCGGAATCGAGGCTGGTCACCGCGGCGGCATCGATGGTCAGGGCCTGCCCGCCCTTGGCGGCGCGATGCGCCTCCTCCCAGCGCGCCACGGCGGCCTCGGTGTCCAGCACGCCGCTGAAGCGAAGGACGAGCCGTCCGGCCTCGGTCTCGGCCTGAAAGGGAGCGCTTGGCATCTGCGTCGGACCATGCACGTCCGACGTGGGAAGCTTCAAGGCGTTTTCGCGCGCCTCACCCCTGCCCGGGAAGCAGGGCGTGCATGAGAACCGCGGTCGCCGCCGCCACATTCAGGCTTTCGACGAGTCCCGAGCCCGGCAGGGTTACCCGCTCGGCGCAGCAATCCAAGACATCGGGCGAGAGCCCCGTCTCCTCGGCGCCCATCACCAGCGCGATGGGCTTTTGCCGCGCGATCCGCGCGGGCGGTAGCCCACCGGCGGCGACGGCGCCGACGATGTGCCACTGCCCGGAAAACCGCCGCAGCGTGCTGCCCAGATCCTCGGCGCGATAGACCGCGAGATGCTCCAGCCCGCCCTCCGAGGTGCGGAAGGCAGCGTCCGAGAGGTCCGCCTGGCGCGAATCGCCCGAAAGCAGCAGCGCCTTGGCGCCGAAGAAGGCCGCGGCGCGCGCGATGGCGCCGAGATTGTGCGGATTGCCGATCCCATCCAGCACCAGCAGCACCGGCGCGGCGAAGAGCACGGGCGGCGGCGGCGTGGGGATGGGCAGCGCGCGGCGCGGATCGGCGATGGCGACGATGCCGCCATGATGCTCGGTGCCTGCGATGCGCGCCAGTTCATCCTCCAGCACCTCGCGATAGGCCTTCTTGTGCCGCGCGAGGTAGCGGCAGAGCGGGCCCGCCACCGGCCGGCGCTCGGCCAGGTAGTGCAGCCGTTGCACCGCCTCGGGCCGCCGCAGGAACAGCGCGCGGACGGCATTCACCCCGCAGATACGCTGCGGATCAGGCCGGCGCGGCGGGGGTGGCGGGAAGCTGGAGGGGCCATAGCCGCCGCGGAATTCAGACATCCGCCATGGCCTTGAGCTGCGCCAGCAGGGCAGAGGGCACGGCGATGCCCTCGGCCTCGGCCCGGGCGGCGAGCCCATCGCGCCGGGCGCCGGGCAGGCGCACACCCTCATCGCCCAGCATGGCGGTGACCAGGGCTTCCATGCGGTCCAGGAAGGCGTCGGTGCCCGCCAGCGCGCCCGGATCCACCGCCAGGATGGCATGCCCGAGCCGCGGCGGGTTGGGCGAGGGGGCGAAGAAGCTGTCCGCCTCGAAGCCGAAAGCGGCGCCCCCCAGCGCCACGCACAGCACCTCCACCACCAGGGCGAGCGCCGCGCCCTTGGTGCCGCCCATGGCCAGCATGGCCCCGTCCAGCGCGGCCTTGGCGTCGGTGGTGGGGTGGCCTTCGGCGTCGAGTGCCCAGCCCTCCGGGATGGGCCGGCCTTCCTTGGCGGCGACCATGATCTTGCCGCGCGCGACTTCGGAGAGGGCAAGGTCCACCACCATCGGCGCCGCATCCCGGCGCGGAAAAGCGGCGGCGACGGGGTTGGTGCCGAGCAGCGGGCGCTTCCCGCCCGGCACCGGCATGGCGTAGGGCGAATTGGTGAATGCCAGCGCCACCAGCCCCTGCCGCGCCAGGCGCCGCACAGGCAGCGCCATGGCGCCCGCGTGATGGCTGTTGGTGATGGCGATGAAGGCCACGCCATGCGCCGCCGCGCGCCGCACCGCCTCGGCCTCGGCCAGGTGAAGGGCAGGATAGGCCAGGCCATTGCCGGCATCCACCAGCGCCGCGCCCCCACGCTCCCGGGTCACAAGCGGGATGGCCGCGCCATCCGCCCGGCCCTCGCGCAGGAAGCCGGCATACATGGCGACGCGCGAAAGCCCGTGCCCGCCCTGACCCTCGGCCTCGGCGGCGACCAGCGCCTCGGCGGTCAGCGCCGCCATCTGCGGGTTGGCCCCGGCGGCGGCGAGCGCGGCGGTGGCGAGGATGCGGGCTTCGGTGAGGCTGATGGTCATCCGGGGGTTGAAGCCCGGATCAGCCCGCGCGGCAACGGCGCATCGGAGAGCGGGTCAACGGCGCGTGAGGCGCATGGGCAGACGCGGCGCCAGGCTGAGGGTCAGCCCGGCGCTGGGGATCGGCGCCCGGCCGGGCAGGCGGGCCAGGCGGAAGCGCCGGGCCAGGGTGGCGATGGCCTGTTCCGCCGCGCGGAGCGTGAAGGCCTCGCCCACACAATGCCGGGGCCCGAGGCCAAAGGGCAGGTAGGTGAAGGGGGCGGGTTGCGGTGCGCCAGGCAGGAAGCGGGCCGGGCGAAACTCGTCCGGTGCTTCCCAGTAATCCGCGTGGCGGTGCATGAGCCATGGCGCGATGAAGGCCAGGCTGCCCTGTGGCACGGTGCGGCCCGCCACCTCCGCCGCGCGCGACGCCACCCGGGCGAAAAGCGGCACCGGCGGGTAGAGGCGCAGCGCCTCCTGCAGCACGGCGCGGGTCATCGGCCGCGCCGTCGCGCCCGAGTCCAACTCGGTGTGCAGCGCCGCCTCCACCTCCGGCGCCTCGGCCAACAGGAACCAGGTGGCGGCGAGCAGGCCGGAGAGCGCATCATGTCCCATGGCGAAGAGCGAGATCGCTTCCTCCGTCGCAGCATCGGCCGGCAGGGCGGCGACGAGGCCGCTGCCCGCCTGGCGCGCACGTGCGATCAGCGGCTCCACCACGGCGCGGATGCGCTTTGCGTCGCCACCCAGGCGCAGCCGGACCAGGGGCTCGGGCAGGGCCAGCAGGGTGAGCAGACCGGCCCCGCTGATCTTGACGCGATAGGCATGCGCCAGGCGGACGATCTGCGTCGCCGCCGCATCCCCGGCCGGGCCGAAGAGCAGCCGCAGCAGGATCGCCGCCGAGGCCTGCTCCATCGCGCCCATCAGCTCGATCGTGGCGCCCTCGGGCTTTGCGGCCCAAGCGGCGGCCTGGGCCGCGATCACGGCGTCCAGCCCTTCGACCAAGCCGGCCATGGCGGCGGCCGTTGGCGGGCGCCGGGCCCGCCAGGCCGCGCCCTCGGCCACGAAGAGCCCCTGGCCCATCAGGGGCGTGAGCAGCTTGGAGAGCGGCGCGGGCTTTGCGGCGAAGATCTCGGCCTGGGTGACCAGCACGGATTCGATGGCGGCGGGGCGGTTGAAGATGATCAGCCGCTGGCCCAGCACCTCCAGCACCGTGCCGGAATTGCGGAACATCTCCTCCCCCCAGACCTCCAGCAGGCTGCGGGAGGCCTTGGCGAGGAGTTCCGTGACCGGGATCTCGCCCTTGTGGCGGGGCGGGACGGGCGGTGTGACGCCGCTCATTCCTTGTGGACGCGGAGCGGACCGAAGGCCTGGCCCACCGGCATCATCTGCAGGGTGTTGATGTTCACGCGCGGCGGCAGCATCGCGCACCAATGCACGGCTTCCGCCACATCCTCGGGCGTCAGCGGCTCGGCGCCTGCATAGATGCCGGCGGCCTTGGCGTCATCGCCATGGAAACGGACATTGCTGAATTCCGTCCCGCCGACCAGCCCCGGCTCGATATCCGTGACGCGCACCTTGGTGCCCCAGAGATCCGCCCTCAGGTTCAGGCTGAAATGGCGGACGAAGGCCTTGCTCGCGCCATAGACATTGCCGCCCGGATAGGGGAATTCGCCTGCCGTCGAGCCGATATTGATGATGTGCCCGCGGTTGCGCGCGACCATGCCCGGCAGCACGGCGCGCGTCACATACATCAGGCCCTTGATGTTGGTATCCACCATCGCGTCCCAGTCATCCAGGTCCGCCTCCTGCGCGCCGGAAAGGCCGAGGGCGAGGCCCGCATTGTTCACGCAAAGGTCAATCTCGGCCCAATCCGCCGGCAGGCCGGCGATGGCGCTGGCCACGGCCGTGCGGTCCCGCACATCCAGGGTGAGGGGCAGCACGCGGTCCGCGCCGAGCTCCGCGCGCAGCGCCTCCAGCCGCTCCGCGCGGCGGCCGGCGGCGATGATGCGCGCACCGTCGGCGGCGAAGCGTTGCGCGATGACGCGGCCGAAGCCCGCGGTGGCGCCGGTGACAAGGATGATCATCCGAGGGGGTCTTCCTGGGGTTTGGGGCCTATTTCAGGCTGAGCATGAGCAGGGCGAAGAGCACCAGCGCCGCGCCCTGCAACAGGACGCGATAGCGCATCAGCTTCTGCGAGCTGGCGCCCGAGGCGCCACGCGCCATGCCGATCAGCCCGGCGAAGAGGACGCCGAGTGTCGCCAGCATGGCGATGGCGACAAGGATGGTGAGGAAGGTCTGCATAGCCCCATCATGGCCCTGGCCGCGCGAAGCGCAACCGGGCGAGGGACGCCGCCCCCGCCAGCCCCGCCAGGCCGCAGAGCGCGAAGCCCAGCCAAAACCCGCCCGTGCTGAGCACCAGTGCGGAGAAGAGCGTGGGCGCCACGATCATCACGCCGGCAAACACGAAGCCCAGCGCCGCCGTCGCCGCGCCGACCCGGCCGGCGGGCGCCACGCGCGCCACCTCGCTCAGCATCACCCCGTTCCAGCCGACCGCCGATGCGCCCATCGCCACCGCCACGACGGCAATCACCAGCGAAGGCCAGCCTGGCCCTGCCAGCGCCAGCAACCCGCAGGCCCCGCCAATGGCGAGGCCCAGGGCCAGCAGCACCGGCAGGGCGCCGATGCGGTCGGCGATCAGCGCCCAGGCGATGCGCCCGGCCACGCCGCTGCCCTGCGCCAGCGCCAGCATCAGCCCGGCCTGCTCCAGCCCCGTGCCCATCACCTGCACCTGCCAGACCACGAAGAAGGAGCCGAAGCAGAATTGCGCGATTCCGTAGCTGGAGGCGGCGAAGGTGAGCGTGCGGATGCGCGCATCGTCGCGCAGGATGGAGAGGCTGGATTTCGCATCCTGCCAGGGGCGCAGCGGTGCCATGCCGGGCGGCGCGCGGTCGGTGTCCAGCGCCGCGCGCAGCGGTTGAAGGGAGAGGGCCAGCAGGAGCGAGAAGAGTGCCACGGCCAGAACCCCCGCCCGCCAACCGTATTGGGTCGCCAGGATGGGCGCCACGGCGGCCACCAGCATCGCCCCCGCCGGGACGCCGCATTGCTTCAGGCCGAAGATGAGGCTGCGAATCCGCGCCGGCGTGCGCGGCGCGAGAAGATGGCTGCCGGCCGGCGTGATCGGCCCGTGGCCCAGGCCGGCCAGCAGGGCGGAGGCCAGCAGCGCCAGGGGATGCCCGATGGCGGCCAGCGCGATGCCCAGGGCCACCACCACCAGCGCCCCCTGGCACACCCGCACCCCGCCATGCCGTGCCAGCAGGCCCTGGGTGATGGGCCCGGAAAACAGCGCGCCTGCATAGACCAGCGCCGTATGGATGCCAGCCAGGCTGGCCGAAAGCCCGGTCTCGGCCGCGATGGCGGGTGCCAGGACCGGCACTGTCAGGAAGGCCCCCATCCCCGCCATATGGGTGCCCAGAAGCGCCAGCATGATCAGCCAGATGGATGGGCCAGGGGGGAGGGAGCTGCGCATGAATTCCAGCATGGTGCATGCTGCGTTGCGGTGGCGCAACTTGACCCCGCGGACGGGGGCGCGGAAAGCAGGGGGCATGTGGATCCGCCTCCTGCCTCTCCTTCTTCTCCTGCTCGCGCCACTCGCCCTGGCCCAGACGCCGGCCAGCCCGGCGCCACGCGCGCCGGCGCCAGCCCCTGCGCCCGTGGCGGCGCCAGCTCCGGCGCCCGCCGCCACACCGGCCCCGGCTGCCACGCCAGCCCCGGCGCCCGCGCCAGCCGCCGCCGCGCCAGCCGCCGCCGCGCCGGAGCAAGCCGCGCCGGTCCCGCCCGAGTTGGCCGCCCTTCTCGACATCCTGCGCGATGAAGCCCGCCGCGGCGCCCTGATCCGCGCGCTGGAAGCCAGCACCGGCGCGCCCGCCGCGCCCGCCGCCCCGGATGTGCCGACGCCGGAGGAGGTCATCTCCGCCCCGGCCGAGATCGTGGTCGGCATCGCCAGCCGGGTGGGCGTCTTTCTCATCCAGGCCTGGACCACCCTTTCCGCCGCGGCGGAGCTTGGCCTGATCCGTGACTGGTTCGAGCGGCTCTTCACCGATGACCGGCTGCAGGCCCAGGTCTGGGCGCTGGCCTGGAAGCTTGCCCTGGTCCTCTTCGCCGGCGTCGCGACGGAGCGGCTGCTGAAGCTCTTGATGCGCCGCCCGAATGGCTGGCTGGAGCACCGCGGCGCGGCCGTGCAAGGCCCGCTGCAAGGCTTGCGCCGGCTGCCCTACATGCTGGGCCATCTGGTGCTGGACCTCGTGCCCATCCTGGGCTTCGGCGCGGCGGCGCTGGCCATCATCGCCACCTTCACGATCTGGCCCTCCAACCGGCTGGTGATGGAGGCGGTGACCTTCGCCTATATGGCCGCGCGCGCGGTGATGGCGGCGGGCCGCCTGGTCTTCGCCCCCGGCCTCACGCGGCTGCGTCTCATCCGCTGCGAGGACGAGACGGCGGCCTATGCCACGCTGTGGATCCGCCGCCTCGCCTTCACCGGCGTCACCTTCTACGCGGTGGCCGAGGTGGCCATGCTCTTCGGCCTGCCGCAGGGCGCCTATGAGAGCATCTGGCGCATCGGCCTGCTGGTGCTCTCGCTGCTGGCCGCGCAGATCGTGCTGCAGAACCGCGCCGCCGTCGCCTCCGTGCTGGACGCGCCGGACCTCGCGGAGGGCGATGTCCCCACGCGCAGCCGGATGGTGATGCGCGCTGCCCGCTCGCGCCTGGCCGAGGCCTGGCATGTGCTGGTCATCCTCTGGCTGCTCGCCGCCTGGACGGTATGGGCGCTGGAGATCGACCGCGGCTTCGAGCGCCTGGCCGGCGCCTCGCTCGCCACCATCGGCATCATCGCCGGCGCGAAGCTGCTGGATGAGGGAATGCGCCGCCTGCTGGACCGGCTGTTCCGCATCAGCGCCGATCTGGCCGACCGCTACCCCGGGCTGGAACAGCGCGCCAATCGCTATCTGCCGGCGTTGCGCACCCTGGTCTCCATGGTGCTGACCGCGGTGGGTCTGGTGCTGCTGATGGAGATCTGGGGGCTGAACTCGCTCGCCTGGTTCGGCTCCGGGCGCTGGGGCGGGCGGCTGATCTCGGGCCTGACCTCCATCAGTATCACGCTGGTCGTGGCGCTGCTGATCTGGGAGGGGGCGAACGCCGCCATCCAGCGTCATCTGGCGCGGCTGCCCAAGGATGGGTCGGCCGCGCGCTCGGCCCGGGTGCGCACCCTGCTGCCCATGCTGCGCACGGCGGTGGGCGCGCTGCTGATGGTGATCGTGGCCCTCACCGTGCTCACCGAGATCGGCATCAACGTCGCACCCCTGCTGGCCGGCGCCGGCGTGCTGGGCCTCGCCGTCGGCTTCGGCAGCCAGACCCTGGTGCGGGACGTGATCACCGGCATCTTCCTGCTCTTCGAGGATGCGGTGGCGGTGGGCGACACCATCACCGTGGGCGGCCTCTCCGGCACGGTGGAGCAGCTTTCCATTCGTTCGATCAAGCTGCGCGCGCTGGATGGCTCGGTGCACATCGTGCCGTTCAGCGCCGTCACCACCGTGACCAACCAGACACGCGACTTCGGCTATGCCGTGCTGGACGTGGCGCTCGACTACTCGGCCGATACGGACCAGGCGGTGATGATGCTGCGCCAGGTCGGCGAGAGCATGCGCGAGGACGAGGCCTGGGCCCCGCAATTGTTGGCGCCGCTGGAGGTGATGGGCGTGGACAAGATGACGGATGCAGGCGTCATCCTGCGCGCGCGCATCATGACGCCGCCGGCCCGCCGCTGGGCGGTGGGCCGCGAGCTGAACCGGCGCGTGAAGCAGCATTGCGACGCGGCGGGCATCCCGCTCTTCGCCGCCGTGAAGGCGGCGGCGCAACCTTTCACCCCTTTGGCGGTCACACCAGCCGCCACAGCCAGATGACGGCGACGCCGCCCAGGATCGCCAGGATATAGCTGCGCGTGCCGATCATGATGCCGGTGACGGCGGCGGCGGCCATCAGGCTCGGCCAGCCGCCCGTCACCAGGGCGGGCGTCACGAAGGCGACGAAGATGCAGCCGGGCATGTGCCCCAGCATCGCCATGACGAAGGGCGGCGGGCGGAAGGCGCGCAGCAGCGCATATCCGCCGGCGCGCAGGAGATAGGTGGCCAGGGCCATGCCGAGGATGGCGAGCAGAACGTCCCACCGAAGCGACATTTTTTACGCCCTCAAGCGGCGGGCAGGGAGAACAAAAGGCCTCCGGCAGCTAGGGCCGAGAGGCCCCAGACCCCATGAATGGCTGCCGTCACTGAGGGGCGCTCCCAGGATTTGCGCCAGGGATTGGGGTCTGGGGCCTCTCGGCCCCAGCCGCCGGAGGCCCTTTTTAATCACCTCACGGCGTCCGTGCGGCCTCGATGATCTCGCGGAACAGCCGCGCAGGCAGCGTGCCGCCGCGAACATCATCCATGCCGGTGTTGTCATCATTGCCGAGCCATACCCCGATCACCAGCGGGCCGGAAGGAAGCTGGACGAAGCCCATGAACCAGGCGTCGCGGTAATCCTGCGTGGTGCCGGTCTTGCCGCCGGTCACCAGGCCGGGGATGGCGGCGGCGCGGCCGGTGCCGCTGCGCACCACGCTCACCATCATGTTCCGCATGCGCTCGGCCGCCTCGCTGCTGATCACCTGGGCGGGTTCGGCGCGCGGGGCGGGCAGGGCGCGTCCCTCGGCCTCCACGCGCTGCATGCCGTAGGGCGTCACGCGCCGCCCGCCATTCACCAGCGCGGCATAGCCGGCGGCCAAGTCAATCAGCGTCACCTCACCCGTGCCGAGCGCGATGGAGGCATCGCGCGGGAAGCGGCCCTGGATGCCCAGGCGCGTCGCCACATCGGCCACGCCGCGCGGCCCGCCGCCCATCTGCATCACCCGCACGGCGGCGGTGTTGACGGAATGCGCGAAGGCCTCGTCCAGCGTGATGCTCCCCCGCGCGCGCCAATGCCCGTTGGAGGGGGACCAGCGCCCCATCTGCAAGGGCCCGTCGCTCACCTGGTCGAAGGGCGAGGCGCCGTGTTCCAGCGCGGCCAGATACACCATGGCCTTGAAGGTGGAGCCCGGCTGGCGCCGCGCATTGGCCGCGCGATTGAAGGGCGAGCGGCGGAAATCCCGCCCGCCCGCCATGGCCCGCACTGCGCCTGTGTTGGCATCGAGCACCACCACGGCGCCCTGGCTCACCCGGGCCTCGCGCCCCGCCTGGTCCAGCAGGGCGCCAAGCCGAGTCTCCACCGCATTCTGCCAACGCGGATCGAGGGTGGTGCGGATCACGAGGTCGGCGCTGCCGGGGAAGGCGCCCGGGATGTCCTCGAAGATCCAATCGGCGAACCAGCCGCCATTGCGCGAGGGGCGGGGCGGGATCGCCATCTCCTGCACCGCGCGCTCCATCTGCTCGGTGGTGATGGCGCCGGTGGCGACCATGGCGGCCAGCACATCGCGCGCGCGGGCCATGGCGCCATCGGGATTGGCGCGCGGGCTGTAGCGCGAGGGCGCCTGGGGCAGGCCGGCCAGGATGGCCGATTGTGGCAGCGTCAGCCGTCGTGCCGAGACGCCGAAATAAAGCCGCGCCGCCGCATCCACTCCATGCGCCCCGCCGCCGAGATAGACGCGGTTCAGGTAGATTTCGAGCAACTGGTCCTTGGTGAAGCGGTTCTCCAGCCAGAGCGCCAGCAGCGCTTCCTGCACCTTGCGCCGCGTGCTGCGGGCCGGGCTGAGAAACAGGTTCTTCGCCAGTTGCTGGGTGAGGGTGGAGCCGCCCTGCACCACATCGCCGGCGTTCCAGTTCGCATAAGCGGCGCGCGCCAGGCCGATCACGTCCAGCCCGAAATGCTGGTGGAAGCGGCGATCCTCGATGGCCAGCAGGGCGGCGGGCAGATGCGGCGGCAGGTCGCGCAGGCGCAGGGTCTCGCCATAGAGATCGCCCTGGGTGGCAAGCGGGCCGCCCTCGGCGGTCTGCAGGGTCACGCTGGGGCGGCGCTGATGCGCCAGCGCGGCATCGGCCCGCGGCATGTCGTGCGCGAACCAGAGCAGCACGGCGGCCAGCGCCAGCGTGCCCCAGATGATCAGGAGGATGGTCAGCCGCAGGAGAAGCCCGCCGAGGCTCCGGCGGCGCTTCAGGGGCGCTGCGGCGCGCCCGCTGGATTGTGGCCCTCTCGGGGGGGACCGTGGTTCGACCCGGGGGGAGGGCCGTGGGGCAGGGGCCGTGGTTCGCAGCCTCGGGGCTGCCACGCGCGGCATGCCTGGCAGATAGCATGGCGCCGGGCGGCGCGCATCAGGGAGTTGCGCCGCGTGCCGCCGCGGTCAGGGAGCGAGCCGGCGATGCCATCAGCGATCCCGCTTGACCCCAGCCCCCCAGCCCGCCATCTCCCTCCCGTCGCAGCGCCCGGAGGATCCGGCCGCACAGCGGCCGGCGCGCCGCGCCCGCCCTCGCCCCCGCCGCACTCCTCCGCGGCGCGAAGGCAAGGCGGCGGAGCCGCCGCCCGCCGTTTGAGGGCATAAAGCATGAACTGGATTTCCGAGTGGGCGCTGCCCAAGATCAAGACGCTCTTCGGCACCTCGCGCGAGATGCCGGACAATCTCTGGCACAAATGCCCGAGCTGCGAGCAGATGATCTTCCAGAC
>JAIYDS010000176.1 GCA_027487385.1 Acetobacteraceae bacterium
GCCGGTGCGGCTGCGCGCATCGGGGTTGCGGCGCCAGGTGCCGGTGCCGGTGCAGGGGGCATCCACCAGCACGCGGTCGAAGGTGCCGGCGCGGCGCTTCACCCAGCGGTCGCCGGCCTCCAGCAGGTGTGTCTCGGCATTGTGGATGCCGGCGCGGCGCAGGCGCTTGGTGGCGCCTTCGAGGCGCGGCACCGAGACATCGCAGGCGGTGATGCGGCCCTGATTTTCCATGGTGGCCGCCATGGCCAGCGTCTTGCCCGCAGCCCCGGCACAGTAATCCGCGACGCGCATGCCGGGCCTTGCGCCCACCAGGGCGGCGATGAGCTGGCTGCCTTCATCCTGCACCTCGATCACGCCGGCCTTGTAGGCGGCGGCGCCGGTGATGGGCGTGCGATGCGGCAGGCGCAGCCCCCAAGGCGAGAAGGGCGTCGTCTCGGAGACCAGGCCCTCGCCGCGCAGCGCCGCCTGTGCGGCCTCGCGCGTGGATTTCAGCAGGTTGACCCGGAGGTCGAGCGGCGCCGTGCCCTCCATGGCCAGCGCCTCGGCCTCCAGCGCTTCGCCGAAGCGGGCGGTGAGGCCGGGCAGCGCCCATTCGGGCAGGTTGAGGCGCGGGCCGTCCGGCATCTCCTTGCCCATCAGCGGCTTGCCGATGAGCTGGTCGCCCACGCCGAGTTCGCCCACATCCAGCGGCCCGGCAGCGAAACGGCCGCCGTCAAACAGCCGCGCCGCCTCCACCAGCTTGCGCTTTTCGGTCAGCAGCAGATGAGCCAGCACCAGCAGCCGGGGTGTCAGCCGCGCGCCGCTCTGCGCGATCCACCATTCCAGCCGCAGCCTTTGGCGCAGCACGCCCCAGGCCAGGTCCGAGACGGCGCGGCGGTCGCTGCCGCCGATATAGCGGCGGGCGCGAAAGAAATCGGCGCTGATGGCATCGGCCGGCCGGCGCGGCTGGTCGAAGACCTGGTGCAACAGGTCGATCGCGGCGGAGAGCCGCCCTTCGGGCGTCACGGAATCAGGCCGGGCAGGGTCGAGAGATCGGGCAGGCTGGGCACGCCGGCCGCCTCCAGCCCGTATTCATCGGGCGCGTTGTTGCGGTTGACGCGGATGGCCTGGAACCCCGCCGCCAGCGCCGCCTGGGTGTCCCAGGGATTGCCCGAGACGAACATCATGCGGCTGGCCGGCAGGCCGAGCCTTTCCTCGGCCAGCGCATAGACGCGGCGATCCGGCTTGAAGATACCCACCGCCTCCACCGAGAGCAGGACATCGAGCAGCGTGGCGATGCCGGCCGCCCCCGTGGCATCCACCAGCATGAGCGGCGCGCCATTGGAGAGGATGGCGGTGCGCATGCCCTTGGCGCGCAGGGCGCGCAGCATGGCCGGCACTTCGGGATAGGCGTCGAGCTTCAGGTAGGCGTCCAGCAGATCCTGCATCAGCACAGCGTCCCGGATGGCGAAGCGGGCGCAGACGAAGCGCAGGGCCTCCTGCGTGCAGGTCCAGAAATCCCTGTGGTGGGATGGCCCGGTCAGGCTGCGCACCCAGGAGTATTCCAGCTGCTTCAGCCGCCATTCCTGGCTGAAGGCCAGGGCCTGCGGCCCGACGCGGGCGGCGTGGCGCATCACCGCCGAATGCACGTCCAGCAGCGTGCCATAGGCGTCGAAGACCACGGCCTCGATGGCGCGCTCCGGGCCTTCGGGTGGCCCCCAGATGTCAGCCGTCATGGCGGTAATTCGGCGCCTCGCGCGTCACCGCCACGTCATGCACATGGCTCTCGCGCAGGCCGGCATTGGTGATGCGGCGGAAGCGGGCATTGCGTTGGAGATCCGCGATGGTGGCGCTGCCGGTATAGCCCATGGCCGCGCGCAACCCGCCCACCAGCTGATGGATCACGGCGCCCACCGGGCCCTTGTAGCCGACACGGCCCTCCACCCCCTCGGGCACCAGCTTCAGCTGGTCCGCCACATCGGCCTGGAAGTAGCGGTCGGCGCTGCCGCGCGCCATGGCGCCCAGGCTGCCCATGCCACGATAGGATTTGTAGGAGCGGCCCTGGTAGAGAAACACCTCGCCCGGCGCCTCATCCGTGCCGGCGAAGAGGCTGCCCATCATCACGCATTCGGCGCCGCCCGCCAGCGCTTTGGCGATATCGCCCGAATTGCGGATGCCGCCATCGGCGATGCTGGGCACGCCCCGCTCGCGCGCCGCGGCCGAGCATTCCATGACCGCCGTCAGCTGCGGCACGCCCACGCCCGCCACGATGCGGGTGGTGCAGATGGAGCCCGGGCCGATGCCGATCTTCACCGCATCGGCGCCGGCCTCGATCAGCGCGATGGCGCCCTCGGGCGTGGCCACATTGCCGGCGATGATCTGCACCGTGTTGGAGAGGCGCTTGATCCGCTCGATGGCGGCCAGCACGCCGCCGGAATGGCCATGGGCGGTGTCCACCACGATCACATCGGCCTCGGCCGCCACCAGCGCTTCCGCGCGGCGCAGCCCATCCTCGCCCACGCCGGTGGCACCCGCGGTGCGCAGCCGGCCCATGGCGTCCTTCACGGCGTTGGGATGCGCCTCGGACTTGTCCATGTCCTTCACGGTGATGAGGCCGACGCAGCGGCCGGCGTCATCCACCACCAGCAGCTTTTCCAGGCGGCGCTTGTGCAGCAGGGTGCGTGCCTGCTCGGCCGTCACATTCTGCGGCGCGGTGACGAGGTTTTCCCGCGTCATCAACTCATAGACGCGCTGCTTGGGGTCGGTCGCGAAGCGCATGTCGCGGTTGGTGATGATGCCGACCAGTCGGCCCGAGCCGGGCTCCACCACGGGGAAGCCCGAGATGCGGTGCCGCGCCTTCAACTCCAGCAATTCGGCCAGCGTCTGCTCGGGGTGGACCATCACCGGGTTCACCACCATGCCGCTCTCGAAGCGCTTCACCTGGCGGATCTGGTCGGCCTGCTCGGCCGGGCTCATGTTCTTGTGGATGACGCCGATGCCGCCCCGCTGCGCCATCGCGATCGCCATCGGCGCCTCGGTCACCGTGTCCATGGCGGCGGCGACGAGGGGGATGTTCAGCGCGATCTCGCGCGTCAGCCGGGTGCGCGTGTCGGTCTGGGCGGGCAGCACCGTCGAATAGGCGGGCAGCATGAGCACATCGTCAAAGGCGTAGGCCTCGGCGATGCGGATGGGTTCGGCGAAATCGAGAGCTGCCATGGCGGGGCCTTTCGGGGGCGGTCACACGACCTTGGCGTGTTCGCTTAACCGGGCGGGCGCGTCGCGTCCAGCACTGGAATGCGCGGGGGAGGTATGAGGCGCCGTTGGCTCGGGAAGAAAAAAGGCCTCCGGCGGCTGGGGCCGAGAGGCCCCAGACCCCAATCCTTCATGAAAAATAGGGTCTGGGGCCTGTTTAGACCGGAGACATCCCTGACGGGTGTTCGGAGACATCCCTGACGGTTGAGATGGTGGCCTTTGGTCCTCTGATGTCAATCCATCCGAGGTTGAAGCGCATGA
>JAIYDS010000042.1 GCA_027487385.1 Acetobacteraceae bacterium
GTCCGCCAGCAGGATGGCAGCACCAAGACCATGATCTTCAACGTGAAGCAGCTGGTCAGCTATGTCAGCCAGTGCATCACGCTCTTCCCCGGCGATGTGATCTTCACCGGCACGCCGCCCGGCGTGGGCCTCGGCAAGAAGCCCACCCCCTGGTTCCTGAAGGCCGGCCAAGAGGTGAAGGTCGGCATTGCGGGCCTGGGCGAGCAGGTCACGCGCACCGTCGCCTACCAGGGCTGAGCATGGGCGGCGCCGTCCCCGTCCGATCGCCCGACGAAATCGGGCGTGAAGCGGCCGGGCGGCCCACCGTCCGACCGGCGGCGGGCGAAGCCCAAAGCCCTGAGTCGGCCGGGCTGCCAAGCGTCCGACCGGCGGAGGGCGAAGCCCAAAGCCGCGAGTCGGCCGGGCGGCCAAGCGTCCGACCGGCGGAGGGCGAAGCCCAAAGCCGCGAGTCGGCCGGGCGGCCAAGCGTCATCCTGCAGATGGATTTCGCGACGGCGCCGCCGCCCTACCCGGCGCCCGGGGCGGCGCGCAACGCGCTCCTCCGCCCCCTGGCGCATTCCATCGCCTCCGACACGCCGGGGCTGGTCTGGAAGATCTGGACCGAGGATGCGGCGGCGGGGCGTGCCGGCGGGCTCTACGCCTTCACCACGCGCGAAGACGCCATGGCCTATCAGGCGATGCACACCGCGCGCGTGACCGCCCGCGGCGCGACCGATATCCGCGCCGTCTTGTGGGACATCAACGCCGAGCTCTCGGCCATCACCCGTGGCCTGCCCGGTGATGCCTCGGAAGGCCTCGCCCAGCGGGAGGCGTGACCTTCGCCTTGGTTCTGTGGCAGGAATGAGATGTGGAGCGTTGGGAGGAGGTCCGGGGTGCTGATCGAAGCTGGTGAAAGCTGTGTGGTGCTCAACCGCGGCGCCTCCCTGCGCGGAGATGCGCCGGCAGCCGGCCGGGCCGTCCTCCTCACGGGCAATCCCCGCGGCGGCACGACCTTCGTGGCCAGCGTGGCACATCACCTGGGCATCCCGCTCGGCAAGAGCCAGCCGCGCTATGAGGACCGCAAGCTCCGCCAATTGCTGATCGGCGATGAACCCAATCACGCGAGGCTCGCCGAGACGATCCGCGACCGTGAGGCCAGCAACGCGCTTTGGGGCTGGAAGCTGCCGGGCATTGTCCAGCATTTCGACCTGGTGGACAGCATGGTGCAGCGGCCGATCTATGTGATCGTCTTCAAGGATCCGCTCTCCATCGCCATGCGGAAATTCAACCGCGGCGACCAGCGGCTGGTGGGCGGTCTGCAATCCGCGCTGCTCTACGCGCAGCGGATGGTGAATTTCATCGCGACGACGGAGCGGGAATGCGTCCTCGTCTCTTTCGAGAAGGCCGTGCGCAAGCAGGGCGACTTCATCCGCACCTTGGCAAGCGTGACGGGAATCGAGGTGGATGACGCCCGCGTGGCTGCGATCGAGGCGGCGGTTCGGCACGATAGCTTCCTGTACGACCGCAAGCCCGCCCCCGCCGCACCCGAGGCCCCGCCGATCGAAGACGACGCCAAGGCGCGGCGCAAGCGCCGCAAGGAACAGGCCGAAAAAGCCGCCGCCTGAGGGGCTGGCACAGCTGCGGATCGTGGCAGCCGGCCGCAATCGCCCTCAATCCGCCGCGCCTGCCCTCAAGAGACCTTGGCGGCGCCCAAGCCCCGGCACAGGCGGCGCGCAAATTCCTCCTCACACGAAGCCCACCCCGGGCAACGTGGTTCCCCAAGGAGGAACATTCCATGGTCCAGACTTTCCGCCCCGCTTTCCTGACCCTCGCGCTGCTGGTCGGCACGGCCCCGGCCTTCGCCCAGGGTGTGAGCACCACCACGCCGGCCCCGGTCGCAAGCGGCACGCAGCGCCCCGTCGCCGCGGCCCCCGCGACGCCCGCGAACCCGACCGGCCAGGTCACCACGCGCCCGGCGACGCCCGCCCAGGGCAGCGCCCCAGGGACGGCGCAGGCGCCCGCCCGCCCGGCGCAGCCCGCCGGCACCGCCGCCACCACCCCGGCGCCGACCGCGCCCCGCACCAACTGAGCGGCGCGGCCTGACCATCCGGCCGGCCCTCACCGCAAGGCCGGCCGGCCTCTCTCTCCCAGAATCGACTCGCCCTCCCTGGCTCACCCCGGGGAGGGTCTTTTTTTGTGCCGCGCGCCGTGACATTGACGCAGCGCAACGCGGCGTGCGGTGATCCTCCCCAAACACGCCCGGTTGAGGAAGGAAACGCCCATGTCGGATGACGCTCTGATCGCCATCAAGCCCAGCATTGCCAGCACGGCCAAGGTCACGGCCGAGAAGCGGGCCGCCATGGTCGCCCAGGCGAAGAGCGACCCCGACGGCTTCTGGCGCGGCGAGATGAGCCGCATCGCCTGGATGAAGCAGCCCACGAAGATCAAGAACACCAGCTTCACCGGCGATGTCTCGATCAAGTGGTTCGAGGATGGTGAGTTGAACGCCTCCGTCTCCTGCCTGGACCGCCACATCGAAGCCGGGCGTGGCAATCAGGTGGCGATCATCTGGGAGGGCGATGACCCGAACAGCGACAGCAAGGTGACCTATGCCGAGCTGCATGAGCAGGTCTGCCGCATCGCCAACGCCATGCGCGCGCTGGGTGTGAAGAAGGGCGACCGCGTCTGCATCTATTTGCCGATGATCGTGGAAGCGGCCGTCGCCATGCTGGCCTGCGCGCGGATCGGCGCCGTGCATTCCATCGTCTTTGGCGGATTCTCGCCCGACAGCCTCTCCTCCCGCATCCAGGATTCCGAGTGCAAGGTGCTGCTGACGGCCGATGAGGGCCGCCGTGGCGGTCGCAAGGTGCCGCTCAAGGCCAATGCCGATGAGGCTCTGAAGGTCTGCCCCTCCATCGAGCATGTGCTGGTGGTCCGCAACACCGGCGGCGCGGTGGGCATGCAGGCCGGCCGGGACCATTGGTGGCATGAGATCGCGGCCAGCCAGCCGGCCACCTGCGCGCCGGAGCGGATGAACGCGGAAGACCCGCTCTTCATCCTGTACACCAGCGGCTCCACCGGGAAGCCCAAGGGCGTGCTGCACACGACCGGCGGCTACATGGTCTGGGCCAGCTTCACGCATGAGCTGGTCTTCGACTATCGCCCCGGCGAGATCTACTGGTGCACGGCGGATGTGGGCTGGGTCACCGGCCACACCTATATCGTCTATGGCCCGCTCGCGAATGGCGCGACCACGCTGATGTTCGAGGGCGTGCCGAACTACCCCGATTTCGGCCGCATGTGGCAGGTGGTGGACAAGCACCAGGTCAACATCTTCTACACCGCCCCCACCGCCATCCGCGCCCTGATGCGCGAGGGCGAGGGCCCGGTGAAGAAGCATTCCCGCAAGTCGCTGCGCGTGATGGGCAGCGTGGGCGAGCCCATCAATCCCGAAGCCTGGCTCTGGTATTACCGCGTGGTGGGCGAGGAGCGCTGCCCCATCGTGGACACCTGGTGGCAGACCGAGACGGGCGGCATCCTCATCTCCCCGCTGCCTGGCGCCGTCGCCCAGAAGCCTGGCTCGGCCACCCTGCCGCTGCCCGGCGTGCAGCCCGCCCTGGTGGATGGGGAAGGCAAGTTCCTGGAAGGCGCGACCGAGGGCAACCTCGTCATCACCGACAGCTGGCCCGGCCAGATGCGCACCGTCTATGGCGACCATCCGCGCTTCATCCAGACCTATTTCTCGACCTTCCCCGGCCTCTACTTCACGGGCGACGGCGCGCGGCGGGATGCCGACGGCTACTACTGGATCACCGGCCGCGTGGATGACGTGATCAACGTCGCCGGCCACCGCATGGGCACGGCCGAGGTGGAATCCGCCCTGGTCGCGCATCCCAAGGTGGCCGAGGCCGCGGTGGTGGGCATGCCGCATGAGCTGAAGGGCCAGGGCATCTACTGCTACGTGACGCTGAACGCGGGCGAGGAGCCCTCGGACGCGCTCAAGAAGGAGCTGGTGGCCTGGGTCCGCAAGGAGATCGGCCCCATCGCCACGCCGGACGCCATCCAATGGGCGCCGGGCCTGCCCAAGACGCGCTCGGGCAAGATCATGCGGCGCATCCTCCGCAAGATCGCGGCGAATGAGACGGATAGCCTGGGCGATACTTCGACGCTGGCGGATCCGGCGGTGGTGACGGACCTGGTTGAGAACCGGGTGCAGTAGCACGCTCCAGGGCGCTGCCCTGGACCCGCCGGGGCCGAGAGGCCCCGGACCTCGTCAGTCGTATGTCGCCTTGACGAGGGGGTCGTCGATCGCCTTGAGAAACTCCAGGAACCACGCATAGCGGGCGGTCAGTGCCGCGATCGTCTCGGGCCGCAATTCCTCGCGGTGGCGGCCGGGGGCGGTGTCGGCGCCCGGCCAGTGCTGCCCCACCCAGAAGCGGTTTCCCGCCAGATTCTCCACACGCTCGCGCTCCAGCGCCTTCCGCTGCGGGCGCTCCAGCCCCTGCACCGTGCCGCCGAAGAACGCCGCGAGCCGTTCGGCCACCAGGTCGAAATGCAGGCAATACATGGCGTAGCCGATGAAGAGCCGGTCCGGCGGGGCGATCCGCCGCGCCGCCTCCAATATGCCCCGCAGATAGGCCGTGTTGTCCACCCGCAGCGCGAAGGCATCCATCCCCTCGGCCGCCACCCGCGCCCGCCGCGCCGCCGTCTCTTCGGCGCTCTCCTGCGGACTGGGATGCGAGAATTGCCAATGATACTGGTTGCAGACGAGATCCCGTGGGTCCCGCGCGTTCAGGATGAAGCGGTAGGCGCCGAGCCGCATGCGATGATTGAAACGCTCGGGCGCATTGAAGAGGATCAGATGGTCGGCGGGCGGCGGTACGGCTTGCGGCAGTTCGGCCATCCGCCCCTCGCGGTGGAATTCATCCACCCATCGCAGCGGGCGGAAGGCCGGGCCCGCCACGGCGACGGCACTGCGAAACAGCGAGCCCGTGCCGCTGGTGGGCGTGGAAAGGAGAATCACGCTGCGCGCCATAAGCGCCCGATAAGCCGGCGGCCCGCCGGAGGCAAATCGCGGACGCGCGCCGGTCTTGGATCGGCGCGAATGGCGCCGGCGATCCGCGGCACCGCCGGCTGGAGACTCAGTACCTGCGGCGGCTGGTGACCGGGCAGGGACGGAATTCAGGCATAGGTCTCCGCCATGCGCGGATCATCCAGGTGGCGCAGGAAGTCGAGGAACCAGCGATAGCGCTGGGTGAGGAGGTGGCAGGTCTCGGGTCGCAATTCGCGGCGATGGCGGCCAGGCGCGGTGTCCGCGCCCTCCCACTTCTGCCCGACCCAGGCCGGGTTGTCCAAGAGATTGACCACCCGCTCCCGCTCCACCGCCGCGCGCCGCTCCGGGGGCAGGCTTTCCAGGGGCGTCCCGAGGAATCCCGCCGCGCGCTCGGTCGCCTCTTCGAAATGCTGGCAATAGAAGGCGTAGCCGATAAAGACCCGATCGGGCGGCGCGATCCGGCGCGCCACGTCAAAAAAGCCCCGCAGGAGCGGATCGAGATTTTGGGACTGGACCCAGGCATCGATCCCCTGGGCTGCGACCTGCGCGCGCCGGGCCTCGTCCTCCGCGGGCGTGGTGCCGGGCAAGGGGTGCACGAATTGCCAGTGATACTGGTTGCACAACAGGTCGCGCGGGTCCCGGGCATTCAGGATGAAGCGGTAATGGCTGAGCCGCGTGTCCCGGTTGAAATGGGCGGGCGCATTGTGCATCACCAGCCGGTCCTCGGTGGGGGGCACCTCGCTTGCCACCAGATCCATGCGCTGTGCGGCGTAGCGCTCCTGCACCCATCCCAGGGGGCGATAGCTTCCACGCGCCAGATTGGTCAGAACCCGCCACATGGAGCCCGTCGCGCTGGTCGGGGTGCTGAAAAAAATCACGCTGCGCGCCATCGCGGGTAGATGGCGCAGGGCGGCCGTGCGAGCAAGCCATCGGCCCGGCTTACCCAGACGTAACGCGCCATGGCTTGCCGGAAGCCCGTCTCCGCCCATTCTGCCTGGGCATGCTCCATCATCGCCACAACGCCCTGATCCTCACCTTCGCGCTGGCAGGCTTCGTCTCGGCCTTCGCCACCCGCCTGACGGATCCGCTGGTGGCGGTGATCGCGCTGGATTTCGAAGCCGATCCGGCGCGCGTCGCCCTGCTCGCCACCTGCTTCGCCCTGCCCTATGCGCTGGTGCAGCCGGTGCTCGGGCCAGTGGCGGACGCGCTGGGCAAGCGGCGGATCATCGCCTTCGCCCTGGCCTTCCAGGCGATCTTCCTGATGGCTTCGGCCCTGGCGCCGACGCTGCTGCTCCTCCTGCTGCTGCGGGTGCTGACCGGTGCGGCTGGCGGCGGCATATTTCCCGTCACCCTGGCCCTGTTCGGTGACCGCGTCCCCCTGGCCGAGCGCCAGGTGGCGATCAGCCGCTTCCTGGCCTGCGCCATCGCGGGGCAGATGGTGGGCGGCGCCATCGCCGGCCTGCTGGAGCCCCTGATCGGCTGGCGTGGCATCCTGCTGCTCTGCGGCGCGCTGACCTTCCTCGCCATGGCGATCGTGCTGCGCGACCGCACGCCCGAGCCGCGCGGCCGGCTGAACTTCGCCGATTCGGTGGCGCGCTATCGCTTCCTGCTGACATATCGCCCGGCGCTGACCCTCTTCTGGGCCGTCGGCATCGAGGGGATGCTGGTCTTTGGCGGCTTCCCCTATTTCGCCAACCACCTGGCCGAGACCGGCCTGGGCGGCACGCGGGAGGCCGGCTTCACCGTCGCCGCCTTCGGCCTTGGCGGCTTTCTTTACGCCGGCCTCGCGCCACTGCTGGTGGCGCGGCTGGGCTCACGGCGCATGATGCGCCTGGGTGGCGGCCTGGCCGGAGCGGGCCTTGGGGGCCTCGCTCTCGCGCCCTCCGCCGCGGCCTTCATCGCGGCTGGCGGCCTTCTGGGGCTTGGCTTTTTCATGCTGCACAATTCGCTGCAGACCCGGGTGACCGAGGTGGCTCCGCAATCGCGGGCCTCGGCGGTCGCGATGCATGCGTTCCATTTCTTCCTCGGCCAAGCCGCCGGGCCGCTGCTGATGGGCTGGGCCCGTGCGCAAGTCGGCTTCACCCCGGGCATGCTGGTGGCGGCGGGCGGTCTTCTCGCCTTGGGATGGGTGATGGGACGAAAGACGAACAAAGCGTGATTCGCGGCGCCGATTCGCAGGGAGGAAATCCCACCAAATCAGCAGCATGCTCCGATTCGCGCGAACGAAGGGAGATCGGAATGTATTTTGGATCACACCACAACTGCTGGTATCCGGCCGCCGCATGAGCCACCACTGCGTTCGCGCTTCGTACGGAAATCGCGCCCCGATTCGCAAGCCCTGCCCAGGCCGCCCTATAAGGCCACGCATCACGCGAAGGACTCGTCGCCCATGAAGCAGGCCATCAACAAGCTGCCCCTCTGGAGCTGGGCTCTTCCGCTGGCCGGCCTGGCCCTGCTCCTGGCCTGGGGCTCGGGCGCCCCCGCACTCCTGGTCTTCGCCGGCTTGCTGGGGGCCGTCTTCGCTGCCGTCCATCACGCCGAAACCGTCGCCCAGCGCCTGGGCGAGCCCTTTGGAACCCTGGTCCTCGCCCTATCGGTGACGGTGCTCGAAGCGGGGATGATCGTCTCCATCATGCTGGCGGGGGACAGCCCGACCGTGGCGCGCGACAGCATCTTCGCGGCGCTGATGATCGCGTTGAACGGCATCCTGGGCCTTTGCCTCGTTCTTGGGGGCGTGCGGCATTTCGCGCAGAGCTTCCGCCCCGTCGCGGCCAATGCCCTGCTGGTCGTGCTGATGCCCCTGGCCCTCCTCACCCTGGTGCTGCCGAGCCACACCACGACCACGCCGGGGCCCATCTTCAGCTCACCGCAGCTGGTCTTCGTCTCGATCATCGCGCTGGCGCTCTATGGCCTGTTTCTCTACGTCCAGCTCGTCCGCCACAGGGCGGATTTCATCGTGGATCATGGCCTGCATGGCGAACCGCCCAGCGCGGCCGCCGCCTGGGTCGCCTTCGCGCTGCTGCTCTTGTCCCTGTTGGTCGTGATCCTCCTCGCCAAGAAGCTCTCCCCCACGCTGGAGGCAGGCGTCGCGGCGATCGGCGCCCCCATCTCCGTGGTCGGCATCGTCATCGCCGCCATCGTGCTGCTGCCGGAGGGCATCACGGCGGTGAAGGCGGCCGCCAGCAACAACATGCAAACGGCGCTGAACCTGGCGCTGGGCTCCATCGTGGCCTGCGTCGGGCTCACCATCCCGGCCGTCGCGGTGGTGGCGCTCTATCTGGGTGAGCCTCTGCATCTCGGGCTGGACGCCTCGATGACGGTGCTGCTGGGCCTGACCTTCCTGCTGCTGGCGGTCACCATGGGCAGCGGGCGGACCACCGTGCTGGAGGGCACGGTGCACCTGGCCGTCTTCGTTGCCTTCCTGGTCTTCTCCTTCCTGCCCTGAGGGCAGGAGGGGGCTCAGAACTTCATGTTGAGCGCGATGAAGGGGCCACCCATGTTCAGCTCCTGCACCAAGGCATTGCCGCCCTGGGAGTAGGAGAGGTGACGGTAACCAGCGACCACCCCCGCCCATCCGGTCGAATAGCCGATCCCACCCTGGACCTGCCAGGTCAGGTCGGACCCGCCGGCGCCGACATCGGCGGCGTAGGGCAGGTAGAAGCCCTGGCCAAGCACGATCTGGCCGCGCACCCCGATGATGCCGTCCCAGATCTGCTCGCTCGCACTCAGCCGGCCGGTGCGTGTGAAGGTCTCGCCCTGGCGTGAGCCGGTCACGTCGCTCACGAGCTGCACGTCGGTGCGGCTGCGCAGCGCAAGCACACGAAAGCCCGCCTGCAGGTCCAGGTTGCCCCAGGCCCCTTCGAGAACCGTATAGCCGGGCGCGAGCGTCCAGAGCGTGTTGGTCAACCGGGTTTGCGTGCCGAGATTGGCCGAGGCCTGGACGCGGCCGGACGCGCCGAAATCCACACTGCGCACCTGGCTCGATTGGCTGCCAAGGTCGAGATAGAGCAGGTCCGTCGCCAGGGTGAAGCGGCCAAGCCGCGCCTCGGCCCCGAAGGTCAGGCCGAATTTCAGCGCATCCACGATGTTCTGGGCGTCGACATTCACATTGGCCGAGGTGTTGTCCCGCGGGCCGTAACGCAGTTCACCGCTGAGGGTCGGCACCCAGAGATAAGGGGTGAGCGAAAAGCGCCAGCCGGGATCCGTGGTGGAGGGGACCGTCTGGGCCTGGGCAGGGCCGTTGCAGGCAAGCACGCCCAGGATGGCGCCGGTCACGAGGCGCGCACTGCGGATCATGGAGGTCTTGTTCCTTCTGGTCGCTCTTTTCGGGCCTGGCGCCTTGCGCACCGGCCCATCCCGTCCATCGCAGCATCATCCAAGACATGGCAAGAAGTCACTAGCGGGGTGTGGGGAAGCCCTATCCCGAATAGGCAAGACCCGGGGCTCCCCCGTGCCCTGGCCTCGTCCAGCGGCGAAGGGCATGATCGGCGCATGTCCGACGATCCCGGCTTCGAAGCCCGCCGCATCATCCGCGCCGCCAGCGCCGCCACCCTGGCCACCCAGCAGGAGGGCCAGCCCTTCGCCAGCCTGGTCACCCCCGCCTGCGCGCCCGACCTCTCCCCCCTGCTCTGGCTCTCCACCCTTTCGGAGCACACGCGCCACCTTCAGCGCGAGCCACGCTGCGCCCTGCTCTTCAGCGGCCCGGCCGAGACGGCGAACCCGCAGACCGCCCCGCGCGTGACGCTGACCGGCCTCGCCGAGCCCATCACCGACGCAGCGCTGAAGGCGCGCTGGCTGGCCCGCCACCCCTATGCAGCGCTGTATGCCGAGTTCGGCGATTTCGGCCTTTGGCGCATCCAACCGCTTGGCGCGCTGATGGTGGGGGGCTTCGCCAGGGCCACACGGCTGCGCATGTCCCAGCTTCTGCCCGACCCGGCGGCAACCGACGCGATCGCGGCGGCCGAGCCCGAGATCATCGCCCATGTGAATGCCGACCACGCCGATGCCTTGCTGGCCATCGCCACCGGACTGCTGGGCGCCGCCCCCGGAGAATGGCGCATCACGGCGGTGGATGTGGATGGGCTCGACCTCGGCTGCGGAGAGGCGGTGCTGCGGCTGCCCTTCGCCGCGCCGGCGCGCGAAGCGGATTCCGTCCGGGCAGAATTGATCCGTGCGGCCCGCCAGGCACGCGCCACCCTTGCTGCAACGCAACAATAATGAATTTCCGCAAAGCCAGGGATTTCGAGCCTTTGGGTGCATTGACCATCCCTGCCCCCTAGCCGTAATTCGGCCGGGACTGTCATCGAAACGCCCTTTGCCGGGACGAGGTGAAACGGTCACGGCTTTTTGCTCGCATCCAGGGGAATCCCGCATGACCGCACCCGCCCTCGCCGGCACCGGCGTCACCTCCAGCAACCCGGTGCACGCCAATCTGACGGCGCCCCTGCTGGTGCAGCACGCCCTGTCCCGCGGTGAGGGTCGGCTTTCGGCGGATGGCGCCTTCATCGCCATCACCGGCGTCCACACCGGCCGATCCGTGCAGGACAAGTTCGTGGTGGATGACGCGGATGTGACCGCCGAGATCTGGTGGGGCAAGATCAACAAGAAGATGGAGCCCGCGAAGTTCCAGGGCCTGGCCGCCAAGGTGCGCGGCTGGCTGGGCGAACGCCCGGTGCTCTTCACCCAGGACCTCTACGCCGGCGCCGACCCCGCGCATCGCATCCGCGTGCGCCTGGTGACGACCAACGCCTGGCACGCGATGTTCGCGCGCAACATGTTCATTCGCCCGCCCGTCGAGGACCTGGCTTCCTTCACGCCCGACTTCACCATCCTGCACGCCCCGGAATACGAGGCGGACCCCGCCGTGGATGGCTGCCGCACCAGCACCTGCATCGCGCTCAGCTTCGCGCAGAAGACCATCCTGATCGCCGGCACCAGCTATGCCGGTGAGATCAAGAAGAGCATCTTCACGGTCATGAACTGGCTGCTGCCCGCGCGCGGCGTGCTGCCGATGCATTGCAGCGCCAATGTCGGCAAGGCCGGTGACGTGGCCCTCTTCTTCGGCCTCTCCGGCACCGGCAAGACCACCCTCTCCTCCGACCCTGAGCGCAGCCTGATCGGCGATGACGAGCATGGCTGGTCCGATGCCGGCGTCTTCAACTTCGAAGGCGGCTGCTACGCCAAGGTCATCAAGCTCTCGCGCGAGGCCGAGCCGCAGATCTGGGACGCCTCGCACCGCTTCGGCGCCGTGCTGGAAAACGTGGTCGCCGATGAGCGCGGCATGCTCGACCTCGAGGACAACCGCTACACGGAGAACACGCGCTCCTGCTACCCGATCGAGTTCATCCCGAACGTCACGATCACGGGCAAGGCGGGCCTGCCGAAGAATGTGGTCATGCTGACGGCCGATGCCTTCGGCGTGCTGCCGCCCATCTCCAAGCTCTCGCCCGCGCAGGCGATGTATCACTTCCTCTCGGGCTACACGGCGCGCGTTGCCGGCACCGAGAAGGGCATGGGCAAGGAGCCCCAGGCGACCTTCAGCACCTGCTTCGGCGCCCCCTTCCTGCCGCGCCACCCCGAAGTCTATGGCAAGATGCTGAGCGAGTTGATCGCCAGGCACGGCGCCGATTGCTGGCTGGTGAACACCGGCTGGACCGGCGGCGCCTATGGCACCGGCAAGCGCATGAGCATTCAGCACACCCGCGCCCTGCTGCGCGCGGCGCTGGACGGCTCGCTGGCCCAGGTCGAGTTCGAGCAGGATCCCTTCTTCGGCCTGATGATCCCGAAGAGCGTTCCCGGGATCCCCGCGAATGTTCTGAACCCGCGCGAAAGCTGGGCCGACAAGGCCGCCTATGACGCGACGGCCAGGAACCTCGTCGGGCTGTTCGAGCAGAATTTCGAGAGCTTCGCGGGCGCGGTGGATGAGAGCGTGAAGAAGGTCGCGATCAAGGCGGCGGCCTGACGCCGAAAAAGGCGCCTCCGGCGGCTGGGGCCGAAAGGCCCCAGACCCCAGGAATTTCGGCTCAGCCTTGTTCCAGCTCGCTGTCCCAGTAGAGGTAGTCGCGCCAGCTTTCGTGCAGGTGGTTGGGAGGGAAGCTGCGGCCGTTCTCCTGCAATTCCCAACTCGTGGGCTGGCGGGGCACCTGGCGGGGCAGCATGTGGCACTCCTTCGGGAGGGCGCTGCCTTTGCGCAGGTTGCAGGGGCCGCAGGCCGCGACGACGTTTTCCCAACTCGTCTTTCCGCCGCGTGAGCGGGGGATCACGTGATCGAAGGTCAGTTCGTGGGCGGGCAGGTCATTCCCGCAATACTGGCATTCGAAACGGTCGCGCAGGAAGACGTTGAACCGGGTGAAGGCCGGGCGCCGCGCCGCCGGGATGTATTCGCGCAGCGCGATGACCGAGGGCAGGCGCAGCGCGAAGGAGGGGGAATGCACCTCCGTCTCGTACTCGCTGAGCACGGAGACGCGGTCCAGCACCACCGCCTTCACCGCATCCTGCCAGGACCAGACCGAAAGTGGGAAATAGGAGAGCGGGCGGAAATCCGCGTTCAGCACCAGGGCGGGAAAACCGCCGGGGCCGGTGATCTGGGGGATGAGACTGCCGTCGGGCAAACCAAGCTCCTCCATGCACAGCTGGCGGAGAAGACCGGTCCCGGGTGCGGCAAGGCTCCCGGAATCGGTGCGCCGCCAAGAATTGCGAAGACTGCATCGCACCCTTGCTGCATTGCCGCAAGTCGGGCATGGCGGCTTTCATGGGGCGGTCATAAAGCGCCGCCCCTGGATTCGCCGCATGCCGCCCGCTTTCCCCCCCGGTTGCACCACGCGCTTCGCGCCCTCCCCCACCGGATACCTGCATCTGGGCCATGCCCATTCGGCGCTGTTTGCCGCCCAGGCCGCCAAGCAGGGCGGCGGCCGCTTCCTGCTGCGCATCGAGGATATCGACGCCACGCGCTGCCGGCCGGAATTCACGACAGCCCTCCTCGAAGACCTCGCCTGGCTGGGCCTGGCCTGGACCGAGCCGCCGCGCGTCCAGTCCACCCGCATGCCGCAGTACCGCGCGACCCTGGAAACGCTGCGCCGCCGCGGCCTGCTCTATCCCTGCTTCTGCACGCGCGGCGACATCGCCGCCGCCATCGCCGCCGCACACGGCCCGGCGGCGATCTACCCCGGCACCTGCCGCGACCTGCCGGCCGCCGAAGCCGCGGCCCGCATCGCCGCCGGGCGCCCCTATGCGCTGCGTCTGAACACCGCCCGCGCACGCGCCGAGACCGGGCCGCTGGCCTTCACCGACCTGATCCACGGCCCGCGCCGCTGCACGCCCGAGGCGCAGGGCGATGTGGTGCTGGCCCGCAAGGACATCCCCGCCTCCTACCACCTTTGCGTCACGCAGGATGATGCCGAGCAAGAGGTGACGCTGGTGACGCGCGGTGAGGATCTGCTGGAGGCGACCGACATCCACCGCCTGCTGCAGGCACTGATGGGCTGGCCGGCGCCGCTCTATGCCCATCACGGGCTGATCAAGGATGCGCAGGGCAAGCGCCTGGCCAAGCGGGACCAGGCGCCCACGCTGCGCGCCATGCGCGCAGTTGGCATGAGCCCAGCGGAGGTGCGCGCGGCGGCCGGCTTCCCCTAAGCTTCCCGCGTGACCCCGCGCGCCACCGGCCTTCTCCTGCTTGTCCTGACCGGCCTGGGCTGGGGCTCCAATTGGCCCGCCATGCAATTGCTGCTGCGCGAGATGCCGCCACTGGCCGCGCGCTCCTATGCCGGCATGGCCTCGGCGCTGATCTTCGGGCTGGGGGCGCTGGCCTTTGGCGTGAAGCTGCGCGTGGCGCGGCCGCTTTGGGGGCTGCTTGCGATCTATGCGGGGCTGAATGTCACGGCCTGGATGGGCCTGGCCACGGTGGGCCTGCTCTGGCTGAGCGCGGCCGAGGCCGCCACCCTCGCCTATACCATGCCGGTCTGGGCCGCCCTTCTGGCCTGGCCCATCCTGGGAGAGCGGCCGAGCCTGACCAAGCTGCTGGCCCTCGTGCTGGGGATTGGCGGGGTGGTGATCCTGTTTGCCGGGCGCGGCCTCGATGTGGGGCTGGAGAAGCTGCCGGGCATGCTCATGCTGCTGGGCGCCGCCATGCTCTTTGCGCTGGGGGCGGTGCTGGCCAAGCGCTATCCGCTGCCGATGCACCCCGTGGCGGCCATGGTCTGGCAGGTGGGGCTGGGCTGCCTGCCATTGCTGCTGCTCTCGCCCCTGCTGGAGACGGTGAACCTCGCGGAACTCTCGGGCCTCGGCTGGTTCCTGATGGGCTGGATGGCCCTCGTGGCGCTGGGCATCGCCTATCTCGCCTGGTTCGGCGCGCTGGCCCGGCTGCCGGCCTCGACCGCCACCATCGGAACGCTGCTGGTGCCCATCGTCGCGGTGGTTTCCACGGGGCTCCTGCTGGGCGAACCGCTGGGCCTGCGCGAATGGGGGGCGCTGGCCCTCACCCTGGCCAGCGTGCTGCTCGCGACACGGCCGCGCGCATGACGCCGCGCAACCTCGGCCTCGTCCTGCTGATGGCGACGGCGGTGAATTGGGGCGCCACCTGGCCGATCATGAAATTCCTGCTGACCGAGTTGCCGCCGCTCACCATGCGCGCGCTGGGCAGCGGGGTTCTGGCCGTGCTGCTCCTGTTGGGCGCGCTGGCTTTCCGCCTGCCGCTGCATGTCCCGCGTGAGCAGCGGCCGCGCCTCGTGCTGTTTTCGCTGCTGAACATCACCGCCTGGATGGCCTTCGGCACGCTGGCGCTGCGCTGGCTGAGCGCGTCCGAGGCCGCGATCCTGGCTTACACCATGCCGGTCTGGGCGGCGCTTTTCGCCTGGCCCATCCTGGGCGAGCGGCCGGGGCCGGCGCGCATCGCGGGGCTCACCCTGGGCTTTGGCAGCATCGTGATCCTCTTCGCCGGGCGCGGGGTGGAGCTGGGGCTGGAGAAGCTGCCGGGCCTGGGCTTCATCCTGGCCTCCGCCCTGCTGTTTGCGCTCGGCGCCGTGCTTTCCAAGCAGCGGCCGCTCGTGCTGCATCCGATCACCGCGCTGGCCTGGCAGATGGCCATCGGCTGCCTGCCCATGGCGATCCTGGCGCCGCTGCTGGAAAGCTTCGAGCCCGCGCGGGTCACGCCGCCGGTCTGGTTCTGGTTCGGCTGGTTCATGATCTTCTCGATGGGCCTCTCCTACCTCACCTGGTTTGGCGCGCTGGCCCGGCTGCCCGCCTCCACCGCCGCCATCGGCACGCTGCTGGCCCCGGTGCTCAGCGTGCTGGCCGCCGGCCTTTTCCTGGGCGAGCCGCTGGGCTGGCGGGAGGCGGTGGCGCTGGGCGGCACGGTGGCCGCGGTGGCGCTGGCGGTGGGACTGCGCGATAAGCGCCCATGACACCGCTTCTCCGCCTGCAACCCGGCCGTGATCGCCGCGTGAAATCCGGCCACCCCTGGGCCTTCTCCAACGAAATCGTGATGGATGCGGCGGCCCGCGCCCTGCCCCCCGGCGCCGCCGTGCGGTTGGAGGGCGATGATGGCGTGAAGCACGGCATCTGGCAGTTCAACCCGCACAGCCTGATCGCGGCGCGCGTGCTGGACCGCGCGGCCACCGCCGCACCGGACGCCGCCTGGTTCGAGGCCCGTCTCGCCCGCGCCCTCGCCCTGCGCGAGCGCCTGGGCATCGCCCGCTTCTGCCGGCTGGTGCATGCCGAGGCCGATGGCCTGCCCGGCCTGGTGGTGGACCGCTTCGATGATGTGATCGCCCTCCAGGCCAATACCGCCGGGATGGAGGCGGCGACGCCGATGATCGTCGAAGCGCTCCGCGCCCTGCTGAACCCGCGCAGCATCCTCGCCCGCAATGACAGCGCCGTGCGCACGCTGGAAGGGCTGCCGCTGGAGACGAAGCTGCTGCACGGCACCGAGGCGCGCGCCCGCGTCGAGGAGGGTGGCCTCGCCTTCGAGGTGGACCTGCTCTCCGGCCAGAAGACCGGCTGGTTCTTCGACCAGCGCGAAAACCGCGCCCGCGTGGCGGCCCTGGCGGCCTGCCTCCCCGGGGGCGCCACGCTGCTCGACGTCTTCTGCCACACCGGCGGCTTCGGCCTGCTGGCCGCCAAGGCCGGCGCGCGCGAAGTCACGCTGCTGGACCGCTCGCAACCCGCGCTCGACCTCGCCATGGCCTCGGCCGCCGCCAATGGCCTCAGCGGCCGCGTCGCCGCGCAAAGGGGCGAGGCGCTGGAAACGCTCGAGCGCATGGTGGGCGGCCAGCGCCGCTTCGACATCGTGGTGGCGGACCCGCCGGCCTTCGCGAAATCCCGCAAGGACATCCCGGCGGCACTGCGCGCCTATCAGCGCCTGGCGCGGATCTGCGCCCAATTGGTCAATCCGGGCGGCTTCCTCTTCATCGCCTCCTGCTCGCACCACGCCGCCCCGCCGGAATTCGCCGCCGCCGTGGCCGAGGGCGTCTGGCGCGCGCGGCGCGAGGCGCGGCTGCTCGCCAGCACCGGCGCGGGGCCGGACCACCCGGTGCATCCCATGCTGCCCGAGAGCGCCTATCTGAAGGCGCAGCTTCTTCAGCTGGCGTGACGCGGGAGGCGGCCTATCGGCACACGCTCTATCGCGCGGGCGATGTGGTGGTGCGGGTGGGCCGTCGAAGCCGCTCAGCCGATGCCTGGATGGCGCGGCATGGCGCGCGCGAAGCGGGCTTCATCACCGCCTGGAACCCGATGAGCCGCGTGATGCCGGCGCGCTGGAACCAAGCCGCCCAGGCGCGGCTGCGGCGCGATCTGCGCGGCCGGCCGGTGGCGCTGGGCGAAGGCAGACTGGGAAGCTGGCGAGAGGAGATGCTGTTGCTCGCCATTCCGCTGCGGGAGTTGCTGCGCCTGGCGCGCCGCCACCGCCAGGCGGCCGTGGTGTTGCTGCGGCGGGGCCACTCCGCCGCCCTTATCTGGACCGTGCCCGCCGCTCGAAGGTCTTGAGCGCCTTCGCATGGGCAGCGCGGATCAGCGGCATCTGCGCCGCCAGATCCGCCGCGGACGGGTTGAGGATGCAGACCCAGCTCATCCACCCATAGACGGGATGCGGCATGAGTTGGCCCGGCTGCGTGAAATCCCAGGGGCCCTCGATCACCCCACCCTGGACCGGCCGCGCCGGCGGCCGGCCGAAAAGCGGCTCATAGGCGTCCCGCGGCAAGCCGAAGCTCACCCGGAAAACGCCCGGGCGATCCAGCGCCGAGGCGCGGTCATTCGCGCCATCCTTGGACTTCAGCGTCAGGAAATAGGCGCCGCGCGCGAAGCGGCCACCCGGATTGCAGAAGAGGCTCGTCTCGCCCCAGCTGTCATGCGCCTCGGTCTCCGGGAAATCCCGCAGGATCAGCGCCCGGATGGCCTCGGGCGTCATCGCTCAGAGGTAGCGCTGGATGTCCAGCGTGCTCTCGCGCCCCACCTTGTCCAGGCTCTCGCGGATGAAGAGATCCGCCGCGTCGCGCCCGTAATCGCGCAGCGTCTGGAGGAAGTCCCAATCCCCGTTGAACTTGGTGCTGAGCTTGAAGGCGCGCATGCGCTCCTCATCCTCGATCGCGTGCAGGAACAGGCGCCGATACCGGGGCTGCTCAAGCCGGCCGGAATCCAGCATGCGCTGCACGAAATCAATGGCCCGCATCTCGCTCATCAGCGAGGCGTTGAAGCTGATCTCGTTCAGCCGGTTCATGATGTCGCTGGTCGTCGTCGGCAATTCGGCGCGCAGCAGCGGATTCAGCTGCACCAGCACGATGTCGGCCGCCATGCGCTCATGATAAAGCGGCCAGAGCGCGGGATTGCCCAGATAGCCGCCATCCCAATAGGCCTCGCCATCAATCTCCACCGCCTTGAACACATTGGGCAGGCAGGCGGAGGCGAGCAGCGCATCCACCGTGATCTCGCTGCGCGTGAAGACCTTGGGCTTGCCGGTGCGCACATTGGTGGCCGAGATGAAGAGCCGGATGGCGCTCTTGTCCGAGCGCAGCCGCGCGAGGTCGAGGCTCTGGTCCAGCGCCTTGCGCAGCGGGTTGAACTCCATCGGGAAGGGGTTCAGCTGATAGGGCGACATGACGCGCGTCATGGTGTCGAAGGCGTTCCAGGCCAGGCTGTACTTCAGGTCCCAGCCCCAGAGCGCCTTCTCGATCGGCGTCGCCTTCATCGGCGAGACGGCGAATTTCGCGCCCAGCGCGCGCCAGAAGCGGTTCAGCGCATCCTTGGCCCCTTGCCTACCGCCCTCCAGCAGGCCGAGCGCGAGGATCGCGCCGTTGATCGCGCCGGCCGAGGTGCCGGAAAGGCCGTCAAACTCGATCCGATCGTCTTCCAGCAGGCGATCCAGCGCGCCCCAGGTGAAGGCGCCATGCGTGCCGCCACCCTGCAGCGCGAGGTTGACCCGGCGCGTCGTCTTTTGCGCGAGGGCGGGGGCCGCAAGGGCAGCGTTGATGTCCATCAGGCCGCGAGCCACCCGCCATCAATGGACAGGGCCGAGCCATTCACCCCGCCCGAGCCGGGACCGACGAGCCAGAGCGCCATGCGCGCCACCTCCTCGACCTCGATCCAGCGCTTGGAGGGCTGCTTGGCCAAAAGGTGATCCTTCAGCGCCACCTCCTCGCTCACGCCGAATTTCGCGGCGAGCGGGGGAACCTGCGCCTCGGCCAGCGGTGTGCGCACGAAGCCGGGGCAGATCGCGTTGCAGGTCACATTCGCCTGCGCGACTTCGAGCGCCACGGACTTGGTCAGCCCCACCACGCCATGCTTGGCCGCGACATAGGCGGTCTTGTAAGGGCTCGCCACCAGGCCATGCGCGCTCGCCACATTGATGATGCGGCCGTAATTCCGCGCCAGCATGCCCGGCAGCGCCGCCGCGATCGCGTGGAAATTGCTGCTCATGTTGATGGCGATGATCGCATCCCACTTCTCGGCCGGGAAATCCTGGACCGGCGAGACGAATTGGATGCCCGCATTGTTCACGAGGATGTCGAGCTTGCCGAACTCGGCCTCGGCGGCCGCCACCATGGCGCGCACCTGATCCGGCTTGGACATGTCCGCCGGGCTATAAGGGGCGGCGGCCACGCCCATCAGCGCGCCGATCTCGGCGCGCGCAGCGGCGATCTCCTCGGCCTTGCCGAAGCCGTTCAGCATCACCTTCGCGCCGGCCTCGGCATAAATCCGCGCAATGCCGAGCCCGATGCCGCTGGTGGAGCCGGTGATGAGGGCGGATTGCCCCTCCAGAATTCGTTCCATTCGCCTTGCCTCAATTCTTCTTTGTGCATTGCAATACCGCGAATGGCAGCAAGTCTCAACCGCGCGACACATGCGACAGAAGGGGCGATCAGCCTGCGACGGAGCGCCCGCATATTGCCCTCAACAGACGTTCACCCTGCTGGAGACCTTCCCATGCGCAAGATCCTTTTCGCCGCCGCCGCGCTGATCGCCCTCGCCGCCCAGGCCGATGCGGCGTCCCGCATCCCGGCGCCGGCCACCACGGCGATCCAGCTGACGGGCGGCCTGGGCCATGGCACCCGCCCGGCCCTGCCGCGCGACGTCCAGGTCGCGCAGATCGCCCCCACCGGGAAGGATTGAGCGCTTGCGCCCCGGCCGCCGGCATGGATTGATGCGGTCTTTCCAAGCCCCGGAGAGCCCCGCATGTCCGCCGTCCAGGACCCCGCCGCCGATGTCTACGCCGAACAGCGCCGCCAGGCCCGCATCGACATGGCCGCCGCCCATCGCCTGGCCGTGCTGCATGACTTCCACGAGGCGATCGACAACCACTTCACCCTGATGGTCCCCGGCCGCCCCGGCCGCTTCTACCTGAACGCCTACGGTCTGCATTGGTCCGAGGTCACCGCCAGCAACCTCATCGAGGTCGCCTATGACGGTACCGTGCTGGATGGCAGCGGCCCGGCCGATCGCAGCGCCATCTGCATCCATGCGCCCATCCACGAGATCACGGGTGCCGAATGCGTGCTGCACACGCACATGCCCTATGTCACCGCCATCTCGCAGCTCGAAGACATGACCATCGAGATGACGGGGCAGAGCGCGCTGCAATTCCACGGCCGCATCGCCTATGACTACGACTACAACGGCTTCGCCCTGGAGCATGAGGAGGGCGAGCGCATGGCCGCCCTGATGAACGGCAAGCCCATCCTGATGCTGGCCAATCACGGCGTCATCGTCACCGGCAATTCCGTCGCCCAGGCCTATCACCGCCTCTACTACCTGGAGCGCGCCTGCCGGACGCAGATGTTTTCCATGTGGACCAATGCCCGCCGCCGCTTCGTGAAGGAAGAGGTGCTGGAGAAGATGAAGGCACAGCGGGCCTGGAAGGATCCGACCATGGCGATGACGGGGCCGGAATACCACTTCGCCGCGTTGAAGCGGGTGCTGGACAAGTCCGATCCCAGCTACGCGGATTGAGGAGGGCGCCGCCCTCCTCAAACTCCTCCCGCCAAGGGCCGAGAGGCCCTTGGAACCCGTCAGTCGGCCGTGGCACCTGAGGCGCGGACGATGGGCACCCAGAGGTCGATTTCATCGCGCACGAATTGCGCGAAGCGCGCGGGGGAATAGCCGCGCATGGCGGGCGTGCCCATCTCGTTGAAGCGACGCGCCACTTCGGGGTCCGCCAGGGCCTGGTCGATCGCGCTCCACATGCGCTCCGTGATCGCGGGCGGCAAATTCGCCGGGCCGAAGATACCGAACCAGGAATAGGATTTGTAGTTGGGCAGGCCGACCTCGGCCGCCGTCGGCACCTCGGGCATGAGCGTGGAACGCTCATCTGTCGCCACAAACAGCGTGCGCGCCTGGCCATCGCGGTGGAAGGGCAGAACCTGGCTCGGAATATCGCTGGTGAAATGGATGTCGCCCGCAATCAGCGCGGCATAGACCTGCCCACCGCCGCGATAGGGCACATGCACCGCCTGGGTGTTCGTCTGCGCGAGGAAACTCGCGCTGCCGATATGCCCTGACGAGCCGATCCCGCTGCTGCCATAGGCGAAGCGGTTCGGGTTGGCCCGCAGCTGCGCGATCCAATCCGCCGTGTCGCGCACGCGCAAGCCGCGCGTGGTGACGGTGTGGCAGATCGGGATGAAATTGGTGGGCGAGATCGCGGTCAGATCCCGCACCGGATCATAGGGCAGGTTGCGATAGAGCCCGACCGCAAGCCCCGTCGAAGACAGCGTCGCCAAGACGAAGTTATATCCATCCGGCGGAGACTTCGCGACGAAATCCGTCCCCACCGTGGAGCCCGCACCGGGGCGGTTCTCGACGATCACATTCTGCCCCAGCGCGGCCGCGATCTTGGGTGCCAGCAGCCGCAAGGTGATGTCCGAGCCACCGCCGGGGCCGAAGGGCACGATCATGCGGATGGGCCGGTTGGGCCATGGGCCGGTCTGGGCCGCGGCGATGGCAGGCGCAGCAAGCAGTGGCGCGGCGAGGATGGAGCGGCGGTTCAGCGGCATGGGGGTCTCTCCTCAGAGCGGCCAGCATGGCGCGCCCCGAAGCCCCCTGTCCATCGCCGAAATCGGTCCGGCTAGAGGACGAAATCCGGCCGCGGCAGCGCCAGATAGGCATCGCGCAGCGCCTGGGACCAGCCATCGCGAATGGTGCGGTAATAGGGATCCTCATCGGTGATCCGCCGGCGCGTGCAGGTGGCAAGCTCATTGGTGCGGATCACGCCGAGGTCGAGCGGCATGCCCACCGAGAGGTTGGAGCGCAGCGTGCTGTCCATGCTGATCAGCGTCAGCGCCACCCCTTCGATCAGGGAAGTGCGTGGCGTCAGCACGCGGTCCAGGATGGGCTTGCCGTATTTGTGCTCGCCGATCTGCAGGAAGGGCGTGTCATCCGTCGCCTCGATGAAATTGCCGGCGGAATAGATCAGGAAAAGCCGGGGCGGCCCGCCCGCGATCTGCCCGCCCAGCAGCAGGCTGCAATCAAAGGCCAGCCCCTGCGCCGCGAGGGCCGGCCCATCCTGCTGCGCCACCAGCCGCACCGCCGCACCCACCAACTGCGCCGCCACCACCATGTCCGGCACATCGGTCAGCTTCTGCAGCAGCCCATTGTGCCAGACGCCCGCCTGCAAATGGTTCCAGACCGCCTGGGTGATGGCGAGATTGCCGGCCGTGGTCAGCAGCAGGGCCCGCTCGCCCGGCTGCTCCACCGCGAACATCTTCGAGAATGTCGAGATATTGTCGAGCCCGGCATTGGTCCGCGTGTCGGAGAGCATGACGATGCCCTCATTCACCGAAAGCCCCACGCAATAGGTCATCGCTTCCCTCCAGCCCTGTGCCGGAAGGATGCCTGATCAGGCGCGGATGTAGAAGCTCTCCACGGCCTGGCCGAGTTCGGCCGTGTTCCCGATCATGTTGGTCAGGTAGTCATGCAGGCCGCTCGCCATGATCTCCTCGATCCGGCCGAATTTGAGCTTGGCCTGGATCTCACCCGCCATGCGGTGCGGCTCGCCCCGCCTGCCGCCCTGCTCCATCGCGATGCCTTCCAGCACCTCGCAGACGCGGTTGTAGCAGGCGGCCAGGCTGCGCGGCAGCTCGGGCCGCAGGATCAGCAATTCGGCGATGCGCGCGGGCTCCAGCCGGTCACGGAAGACCCAGTGATAGGCCCGCAGCGCGGAGACGGATTGCAGCACCGCCTGCCATTGGCCATGCGCCACGGTGGTGTCGGCGGCGCTCTCCAGCAGGTCATGCTTCACATCGAGCAGCCGCGCCGTGTTGTCGGCGCGCTCCAGCGCGGTGCCGAGTTGGACGAAGAGCCAGGCCTCGCCACGCAGCATGGTGTCCATGGAGGCGCCATTGAACAGCAGCACGCGCTCGCGCACCCATTCGAGGAAGCCGGGCAGCTTCTCGCCCTGGAAATCCGCGGGCTCGATCTGCCGCAGATGGTTCCAGCTGTCGGACATGGCGCTCCACATGTCCACCGTCAGCGCGGTGCGCACCGTGCGCGCATTGTGCCGCGCCGCGGCGAAGCAGGGGATGATGCCCGAGGGGTTGTCCGGGTCCCGCACCAGGAAGTCGATCACCGCCTCCTGCGTCACTTCGCTGTGCTTCGCGAAGAACCCCGGCTCGCAGCCGGCGGCGACGAGCAGCGAGCGCCATTCATCGCCCTCGGTGTTCAACTCGGCCGTCAGCCCGGCCATGCGCGAGGCGACGGACAGCCCGCGCGCGACATTGGCCGCACGCTCGGTGTAGCGGCCCAGCCAGAAGAGGCTGTCAGCGGTGCGGCTCAGCATGCGCCCGCACTCCCCGAAGATTGCGATTGCGTTTGCGTGCCAGGATCGGCCTCCAGCACCCAGGTGTCCTTGGTGCCGCCGCCCTGGCTGGAATTCACCACGAGCGAGCCCTCGCGCAGCGCGACTCGCGTCAGCCCGCCCGGGACGATGCGCACCGTATCGCGGGTGCTGAGCACGAAGGGCCGCAGATCCACATGGCGCGGGGCGATGCCCGCCTCCACCAGCGTGGGCACGGTGGAGAGCGCGAGCGTCGGCTGGGCGATATAGTCCTGCGGCCGCGCCTGGATGCGCGCCGCGAACTCAGCACGCTCGGCCGCCGTCGCATGCGGGCCAATCAGCATGCCATAGCCGCCCGAGCCCTGCGCCAGCTTCACCACCAGCTTGTCGAGATTGGCCAGCACTTCCTTGCGGTCCTCCTCGCGCTCGCAGAGCAGCGTCGGGACATTGGCGAGCTTGGGTTCCTCGCCGAGATAGAAGCGGATCATCTCGGGCACATAGGGGTAGATCGCCTTGTCATCGGCGATGCCGCAGCCAGGTGCGTTGCACAGCGTGACATTGCCGGCGCGATAGGCGGACATGAGGCCGGGCACGCCCAGCATGCTGTCCGGCCGGAAGGCCTCGGGGTCCAGGTAGTCGTCGTCAATGCGGCGGTAGATCACGTCCACGCGCTTCTTGCCCGCCGTGGTGCGCATGTAGACCACCTTCTCCTCGACGAAGAGATCGGGGCCTTCCAGCACTTCCACGCCCATCTCATCGGCCAGGAAGCAATGCTCGTAATAGGCGCTGTTGAAGGCGCCGGGGGTGAGGATGACGACGGTCGGGTTAGGCCCCGCACGCTCGGGCGCCACGGCCTTCAGCGTGGTCAGCAGATCCTCGGGGTAGCGGTTCACGGGCGCGATGCGATGGCGGGCCATGAGGCGCGGGAAGAGCCGCAGCATCGCCTCGCGATTTTCCAGCATGTAGGAAACGCCGGAGGGCGTGCGCGCATTGTCCTCCAGCACATAGAACTGGTCCGGTCCGGTGCGGACCAGGTCAATGCCGGCGATATGGGTATAGACGCCGCCCGGCGGCGCGAAGCCCTGCATTTCCGGCCGGAACTGCTCATTGCCGGCGATCAGGTGACCCGGGATGCGGCCGGCGCGCAGGATGTCCTGCTTGCCGTAGATATCGGCCAGGAAGGCGTTCAGCGCGCGCACCCGCTGGGTGAGCCCGGCCGAGAGCCCCTCCCACTCCGCACGCGCCAGGATGCGGGGGATGATGTCGAAGGGGATCAACCGCTCCGGATCGCCGCCCTCGCCATAGACGGCGAAGGTGATGCCGACGCGGCGAAACAGCACCTCCGCCTCGGCCCGCTTGGCCATGAGGGCCGCCTGGGGCGTCTCGCGCAGCCAATCGGCGATGGCCGCATAGGCAAGGCGGAGCGAATCCCCCGATCCCATTTCGTCAAAGGCTGGCACCGTCATGAACCCTGATCCCGGCAGTCTGAGGGAGCATTGCCAAAGCCTTGCACGCGGCACAAGCCAGCCCGGCGCCAAAAGCGCATCGGCCCGGGCGGCTCTGCCCAAGTCGCGGGCAGCTGCCTATGCTTGGCCGATCAGGGAGAATGCCATGAACGACCAGCCGCAGCTCACCACCGGCGCCGAAGCGATGGTGCAAAGCTTCGCCGATGCCGGGATGCCGGCGATCTTTGGCGTGCCGGGCGGGGGTTCGAGCCTGGACCTGATCGCCGCCGCCAAGGCACAGGGCATTCCCTTCATCCTGGCCCGCACCGAAAATGGCGCCGGCATCATGGCCGGGGCGCTGGCGGAACTCACGAACAATCCGGTCGGGCTGCTCACCACGCGGGGCCCCGGCGTCTCCAACGCGGCAAATGGCATGGCCAATGCCTCGCTGGAGCGCGCGGCGGTGATCCTGGTGGCGGATGGCTTCGCCGCGCGCGAGAGCCGCTATGTGACCCACCAGCTCTTCGACCAGGCGGCGATGATGGCGCCCGTGACGCGCGCCTGCGGCGTGGGTGCGGCGGAAGCCCCGCGCGTGCTGGCCGCCGCCATGGGCGCGCCGCGCGGCCCCGGCTATCTGGAGTTGGCCGGCGATGCGGCCCGGGCCCCTGCCGCGCCGGCTCTCGCCATTGCGCCCGCGCTGCTGGAGGGCCCCTCCCCCACCGCGCTGGCCGAGGCGCGGCGCATGCTGACCGCTGCCCAGCGCCCCGCCCTCATCATCGGCCTGGAAGCGACCGAGCCCGCCCGCGCCGCGGCCACGCGCCGGCTGGTGGAGGCGCTGGGTTGCCCGGCGCTGGTCACCTACAAGGCCAAGGGCGTGCTGCCGGATTTGCACCCCCTGTTTGGCGGCGTCTTCACCGGCGGCGAGGCCGAGGCGCCGCTGCTGCGCGAAGCGGATCTCATCCTGCTCCTCGGCGCCGATCCGGTGGAATTCGTGGGCCAGCCCTGGCGCTACAGCGCGCCCATCCTCGACCTCGCCTGCGCCGCGCGGGAGATGGAGTATCGCAGCGCGGCGCTGGCCATCATCGGCGCCTGGGAGATCGCGGCCGCAGCCCTGGCCGAGGATGCGCCGCGCCGCGCCTGGCCGGATGGCCGACTCGGCGCGCTGCGCGCCGCCTGGCTGGCGGCGCTGGAGAATGCGCCGGGCGGCAATCGCGGCATGGCGCCGTCGGACATCGTGCGCGTGACGCAGGATGCCTGCCGGCGGCTTGGCGCCGATCCGCGCGTGAGCGTGGATGCGGGCGCGCATATGTTCGCCGCCACCACCTTCTGGCAGGCCGAGCGCCCGGGGGACCTGCTGATTTCCAACGGCCTGGCCACCATGGGCTATGCCCTGCCCGCCGCCATCGCCGCCGCCTGGCATGACCCGAAGCGCGGCGCCGTGGCCTTCACCGGCGATGGCGGGCTGCTGATGGCGATCGGCGAATTGGCCACCGCCGCCGCGATGGGCGTGAACCTGACGGTGGTGGTGTTCAATGACGCCACACTCTCGCTGATCGACATCAAGAAGGGCGAGCGCGATCTGCCCGAGGGCGCGCTGGACTGGCCCCTGGTGGATTTCGCCACGGTGATGCGCGGCATGGGCGGCCGGGCCTGGCACGCCGGAGATGCAAGCGCGCTCGACGCCGCCCTCGCCGAGGCCTTGGCCGCGCCGGGCCCGCGCCTGATTGACGTGCGGACGGACCCTTCCAGCTACCCGGCGCAGATCAAGGCCTTGCGCGGATAGCGCAGGGAAGGGGCCATGCGGGTAGCGCAGGGAAAGAGCCCGGCGGGTGGCGCAGCTCAGGCCGTGGCGGGCCTGGAACCGCCGATCCGGTAGCGGTCCCAGTCGCGCAGGAGGTAGAGCGCGAAGAAAGCGGCCAGGATCGGCACGCCCGCGATGAAGAAATGGTTGCTCACCGGATTCCACGGCGCGAGGATCCGCGGGATGGAGACGATCACCGTCACGCTGTGCAGCAGCAGCACGATCCCATAGGTGATGCGCGGCTTGTAGCCCACCAGCAGCGCCAGGGAGATCAGCACCTGCACCACGCCCAGGATGGGCGGCACATAGGCGCCGAAACTGATCCCGTAGAAATTGCGGAAAATCGCCAGGGTCGTCGCCGGCACGACGAATTTCTCGATCCCCCATTGCAGGAAAAACAAGCCCAGCGTGATGCGCATCACGAGCAGGGCAAGGGCAAGGCGGGATTCAAGCATGGCGCGGGGCCTCCGGCCGCCGGGATGGCGGCTGAATTGGCCTTCGCGCCCTCGCTGGGTGAAGTTACCGCCGACGGTTCAGAAAATGCCCCATCATCTCGCGCGGCTCCGCCGTCTCCCAGGATTTCGCGAAGGCGGGGATGCCCGCCGCGATGGCCTGGCTGAGCGGCAGATCCTCCCACGCCCGGATCAGCGCCTTCTGGTTGGCGATGGCGACGGGCCCGGCCTCCCGCAGCAAGGCGAGCCACTCCTCCACCGCCCCATCCAGCGCGTGCAGCGGCACCACACGCTCCAGGAAGCCCCAGGCTTCCATCGTGGCGGCATCCAGCGTCTCGGCCAGCAGCAGCAGGCGGCGGGTGCGGCCCCAGCCGATCAGCCCTGGCAACAGCGCGGCCTCGACCACGGAGGGGATGCCCACACGCACCTCCGGCATGCCGAATTTCGCGGCCCCGGCCGCGATGCGCAGGTCGCAGGCGGCGGCGATCTCCAGCCCGGCGCCCAGGCACCAGCCCTGGATGCGCGCGATCACCGGCACGCGGCAGGCGCGGATGGCGGCGGAGGCGCCGTGCACGCGCTCGATGAAGGCCTGGCCCTGGGCGGGGGTGGTGACGGCGCCCATCTCGCGGATATCGGCGCCGCCGATGAAGGCGCGCTCGCCCTCGCCCGTCAGCACCACGGCGCGGATGTCATCCTCCACATCGAAGCTGGCGGCGAGCTGCAGCAGCAATTCCGAGTTCAGCGTGTTCAGCTTGGCATGGTTGGCAATGGTGACCTGCCGCACATCGCCCGCGCGGGTGATCTCGATCCTCATCGCACCATCCCCGCCAGCTTCGCATAGCCGCGCGCGATGGCAGCCAATTCCTCATGCGCGATCACCGCGTTGAGGTCGGTGAAGCCATCCGGCGCGCGTTCACTCACCACATCCACCACCCGCTCCGGCCCGCCCTTGCGGTTGGAGAGGGCGATGTCGCGCGTCGCCGGCAGGCGCTCGGCCTCATAGGCGGCCAGCGCCGCTTCCACCGGCTGCTCGGCCAGCAGCCGCGCCAGCAGCCGCGCGTCAATGATGGCCTGGGAGGCGCCGTTGGAGCCCGTGGGGTACATGGCATGCGCGGCATCGCCCAGCAGCGTGACACGCCCTTGCGTCCAGAAGGGCAGCGGGTCGCGATCGCACATCGGGTATTCGAAGAATTCCGGCGTGGCGCGCACCATGGCCTCCACATCCAGGCCGGGCACGCGGAAGCGCTGCACATGGGGCAGCACCTCCTCCAGCAGGCCAGGCCGCGCCCAGTCCTCACGGCGGGGCGGCGGGCGGGTGGCATCGCCGATCTGCGCGCAGACCACCCAATTGGTCAGGCGCGTCCCCTCCGTGCTGCCGCGGCCGATGGGGTAGAAGACCAGCTTCTCCTTCATGTCGCCGGCCACGAACATGACGTCGCCGGTCTCGTAGGCCGGCCATTCGATGGCGCCGCGCCACATCTGGATGCCGTTCCAGCGGATCCCGCCATCCTCCGGATGCATCGACTGGCGCAGCATGGAGTGAATGCCGTCGCAGCCGATCAGCGCGGAGCCGCGGATGCTGGAGCCATCGGCAAAATTCGCCGTCACACTCGCACCCGACTGCGCAAAGCCGACGAGGCGCATATTGGTGCGGACCGCCTGCGGCCCCAGCCGCTCCATCGCCGCCTGCCAGAGCACGCCATGCATGCGGCCGCGATGGATGGAAAGCTGCGGCGAATCATGCCCCGCATGCAGGCCGCGCGCCTCGGTCCAGATGCGGTTGCCGAAGCGGTCGAGGTAGCGCAGCTCCCGCGTGCGGATGGCGATGGCATCCAGCGCCGGCAGCAGGCCGAGCGCGGCCAGCTCACGGATGGCATTGGTCAGCGTGTTGATGCCGACGCCGAGCTGCCGCACCTCCTTCGCCGCTTCCAGCACCATGCAGGGAATGCCGCGCTCATGCAGCGAGAGCGCCAGGGTCAGCCCGCCAATGCCGCCGCCGGCGATAAGGATGGGCGCGGGCGGTGCGGGTTTGCGGTGGCGGCGATGGTCAACCACGGGGCGCGTGGCTCGCAGGCTTCGCTTTGCGGCGCAGTTCCATCAGATCCTCCCTCGCGCGCTTCGCATTGCGGAACAGCGCGTCCTTGCCCCAGCCATATTGCACGGGGGTGTTCACGCCCCGCACGCCATATTCTGCGGCGGCGTGCAGCGTGAAGGAAGGGTCCGTCAGATGCGGGCGCGCCAGGGCCACCAGATCGGCCCGGCCGGCCGCGATGATGGTGTTCACCTGGTCGGCCGAGGTGATGGAGCCCACGCACATCACGGCGATGCCCGCCTCATTGCGCAGCATATCGGCCCAGGGGAGCTGGAACATGCGGCCATACATGGGCTGGGCATCGGCCACGGTCTGGCCGGTGGAGACATCCAGCAGGTCGCAGCCCGCATCGCGAAAGGCACGGGCGATGGCCAGCATGTCCTCATCGGTGATGCCGCCCTCCGCCCAATCGGTGGCGGAGACGCGGACCGACATGGGACGATCGGCCGGCCAGAGCGCGCGCATCGCGGTGAAGACCTCCAGCGGATAGCGCAGGCGGTTCTCGACCGGGCCGCCATATTCATCGCCGCGGTGGTTGGTGAGCGGAGAGAGGAAGCTGCCCAGCAGATAGCCATGGGCGCAATGCAGCTCCAGCATGTCGAAGCCGCAGGCGATGGCACGTTCGGTCGCGGCGAGGAACTCCGCCTTCACGCGGTCCATGTCGGCGCGCTCCATCGCGCGCGGAACCTGGCTGGTGGGGTAATAGGGAATGGCGCTGGCCGAGAGGATCGGCCAGGCTCCCGCCTCCAGCGGCTGGTCCATGCCGTCCCACATCAGCTTGGTCGCCCCTTTGCGCCCGGCATGGCCGAGCTGGAGGCACATCTTCGCGCCCACCGCATGCGCATTGCCGACGATCCGCGTCCAGGCCGCCTGCTGCGCGTCATTCCAGAGGCCGGCACAGCCCGGAGTGATGCGCGCCTCCGCAGCGGGGCAGGTCATCTCGGTGAAGACGAGGCCCGCACCCCCCATGGCGCGCGCGCCATAATGGATCAGATGGAAGTCATTCGGCACGCCGTCCTCGGCCGAATACATGCACATGGGCGAGACGACGACGCGGTTGGGAAGCCGCATGCCGCGCAGCTGGAAGGGCTGGAACATGGGCGGGTTGCGCGCATCGCCGCCGGGCGTCTCCAGCGCCACCACCTTCTGCACCTCGCCCACGAATTCCGGCGCGCGGAGCAGCAGATTGTCCCAGGTGATGGCCTTGCTGCGCGTCATGACGCCGAAGGCGAAGCGGGCGGGGTGGAAATTCCAGAAGCGCTTCACATGCTCGAACCAGACGAGCGAGACATCCGCCGCGTGCTGGATCTTCTCCACCTCCTCGCGCCGCCCCGTCTCGAAGCGGGAGAGGCAGGTGGCGACGTCACCGCCGGCTATGACGGCCGCGTGCAGCGCGATGGCATCCTCCATGGCGAGCTTGGTGCCGGAGCCGATGGAGAAATGCGCCGACGCCTTGGCATCGCCCAGCAGGACGATGTTGTCCTTCACCCACCGCTGGCAGCGGATCATCGGGAATTGCCGCCACAGGCTGCGATTGGTGATGAGCTTGTGGCCCTGCAGCGCCTCGGCGAAGACGTCTTCCAGATAGGCGGCGCTCTCGGCCTCGTTCATCTGGCCAAGGCCGGCGCGGGCGAAGGTCTCGGGGTCGGTCTCCAGCACCCAGGTGCTGGCGCCGGCCTCATACTGGTAGGCATGCGCGATGAAGATGCCCTCCGGCCGCTCCTGGAAGAAGAAGCTGAAGGCGTCGAGCGGCCTTGTGCTGCCCATCCAGGCGAAGCGGTTGGGGCGTAGGTCCACCTCCGGCTGGAAGTGATCGGCGTGGCGGGTGCGGATGGCGCTGTTCACGCCATCGGCGGCGATGATGAGATCGGCATCGGGGAAATCCTCCGGGCTGACCTCGCGGCGAAACTCCAGCACCACGCCAAGCTCCCGCGCCCGGGCCTGCAAGAGGGTGAGCAAGGTGCGGCGCGAACAGCCGCAGAAGCCATTGCCGCCCACGCGATGCTCATGCCCGCGCGCGATGATCGCGATGTCATCCCAATAGGCGAAGCTTTCCACGATGGCGCGGTAGGAGGGCTCATCCGCATCGCGGAAGGCGTCCAGCGTCGCATCCGAAAAGACCACGCCGAAGCCGAAGGTGTCATCCGCCTGGTTGCGCTCGACGACGATGATCTCGGCCGAGGGCCGATCGCGCTTCATCAGGATGGCGAAGTAAAGGCCGGCAGGGCCGCCGCCGATCACCGCAATGCGCATCAGACACTCCTTCGGGCTGCATCCTCAAAATATGCTTGAAGGGAGGGCCTCCGCAATGCTTTAAGCTTAAAATATGCAGGAGCTGGCAGGACAGTTTGCACTGGTGAGCGGCGGCGGCACGGGCATCGGCCTCGCCTGCGCCCGCGCGCTCAAAGCCGCCGGCGCGCATGTGACGGTCATGGGCCGGCGGGCCGATCCGCTCTGGGACGCGGTCAATCGGGGCGACGCGCATGAGGTGCTGCTGGGCAATGCCACCCGCCCGCCGCCGTTGCCGCGGGTCAATATCCTGGTGAATGCCGCCGGCGCGGCGCAGAGCGCGCCCTTCCTCAAGACCACCGACGCCGATTTCCGCGCAGCCCTGGATGCCAACCTCATGTCGGCCGTGGCGCTGACCCGGGCGGCGCTGCCGAACATGCTGGCGCTGGGCGCGGGGCGGATCATCAACATCGCCTCCACCGCGGCCCTCAAGGGCTACGCCTATGTGGTGCCCTATGTGGCGGCCAAGCACGCGCTGCTGGGCTTCACCCGCGCGCTGGCGCTCGAGGTGGCGGGCAAGGGCGTGACCGTGAACGCGATCTGCCCCGGCTTCACCGAGACGCCGCTGCTGGGAGAGAGCATCGCCCGCATCATGGACAAGACCGGCATGGATGCCGAGGCCGCGCGCGCTGAACTCGCGAAGCACAACCCCCAGGGTCGGCTGCTCCAGCCCGAGGAAATCGCGGCGCTGACCGTCTTCCTCTGCACCGACGCCGCCCAGGGCATCCATGGCGCGGCGCTGCCCGTCAGCGGGGGCGAGATCTGATGGATGCCGAGACCGCGCTGGCCGATGCGCCGCCCGGCACCAAGGATTCGCTGCGCCTCTGGCTGCGCCTGCTCACCTGCGCGAATCTGATCGAGACCGAAATCCGCCGGCGCCTGCGCGAGGAATTCAACACCACCCTGCCCCGCTTCGACCTGCTGGCCGCCCTCGACCGCGATGGCGAGGGGCTGACGCTGGGCGATGTCTCGCGCCGGATGATGGTCAGCAACGGCAATGTCACCGGCCTCGCGGCCCGGCTGGAATCCGAGGGGCTGATCGAACGGCGGCTCGATGCCGAGGATCGCCGCGCCTTCCGCCTGCGCCTCACCGCCAAGGGGGCGCGCGAATTCGCCCGGCAATCCCGCGCGCATGAGGGCTGGATCGCGGAGCTGCTCGGCACCCTCTCCGAGGCGGAGCGCACGCAGCTGCACCGGCTGCTGGGCCGCACGAAATCCTCCATCCGCGACAGGCTCGACACGCCATGACCCCCCTCGCCCAATACCAGGCGCAGCATCTGCAACTCTCCGAGGCGGGGGGCGTCATCACCCTCACCCTCAACCGTCCGGAGCGGAAGAACCCGCTCACCTTCGAAAGCTATGCCGAGCTTTCTGCCATCTTCCGCGCCGGCGCGCAGGATGATGCGGCGAAGGTCTTCATCGTGACCGGTGCGGGCGGGAATTTCTGCTCGGGCGGGGATGTGCATGAGATCATCGGGCCATTGCTCGAACGCGACACCAAGGGGCTGATGCAGTTCACCGCGATGACGGGCGAGCTGGTGAAGGCCATGCGCGCCTGCCCGCAGCCCGTCATCGCCGCGGTGGATGGCGTGGCGGCCGGGGCCGGCGCCATCATCGCGATGGCAAGCGACATTCGCCTCGCCACGCCGCGTGCGCGCGTCGCCTTCCTGTTCAACCGCGTGGGGCTGGCGGGCTGCGACATGGGCGCCTGCGCCATCCTGCCGCGGATCATTGGCCAGGGGCGGGCCAGCGAGTTGCTCTTCACCGGCCGTGCCATGCGCGCGGAGGAGGGCGAGCGCTGGGGTTTCTTCAACCGCCTCACCGAGACGCTGGCGGAAGATGCCGCCGCCCTCGCCGCCGAGATCGCCGCCGGGCCCGGCTTCGCCCATGGCATGACCAAGCGGATGCTCGCCATGGAATGGGCGATGGGCGTGGAACAGGCCATCGAGGCCGAGGCGGTGGCCCAGGCGCTCTGCATGACCACGCAGGATTTCCGCCGCGCCTATGAGGCGTTCGCGGCGAAGCAGACGCCTGTCTTTCAGGGCGACTGATGCCCGACGCATCCTTCCTTGCCTGGCCCTTTTTCGAAGACCATCACCGCGCCTTCGCGGCCGAGGTGGAGGCCTGGGGCGCGCAGCACGCGGAACGCCTGACCGATCATCACGACGCCGATGGCAGCACCCGCGCCCTGGCCTTGGGCCTCGGCGGGTCCGGCCTGCTGCGCATGGCGGTGCCGACATCCGGCCAGCTGGATGTGCGCAGCCTCTGCCTGGCGCGGGAAATCCTCGCGCGGCATTCGGGCCTGGCGGATTTCGCCTTTGCCATGCAAGGGCTCGGCACCGGGCCGATCACGCTGTTCGGCAGCGATGAATTGAAGCAGGCGGTCCTGCCTGGCGTGCGTGCCGGCGCCACACTGGCCGCCTTTGCCCTCTCGGAGCCCGAAGCGGGCAGCGATGTCGCGGCACTCGCCACCACTGCCACGCGCGACGGCAATGCCCATTGGCGGATCAACGGCGAAAAAACCTGGATCAGCAATGGGGGCATTGCCGGCAGTTACGTCGTCTTCGCCCGCACGGGCGAGGCGCCGGGGGCCAAGGGCCTCACCGCCTTCTGGGTGCCGGGCGACGCGGCGGGGTTAGTGACGGCCGAGCGCATCCAGGTCTCGGCGCCGCATCCCCTGGCCAGGCTGCGCTTCGAGGATTTGCGTGTGCCCGACGCACACCGCATCGGCGCGCCCGGAGAGGGCTTCAAGATCGCCATGGCGACGCTCGATGTCTTCCGCGCGACGGTGGGCGCCGCGGCACTCGGCTTTGCGCGGCGTGGCCTCGATCTCCTCCTGCACCGTGCCACCACGCGGAAGCTGTTTGGCGCGCCGCTCTTCGACCAGCAGATGACCCAGGCTGCCATCGCCGATGCCGCCGTGGATGTGGAAGCCGCGGCCCTGCTGGTCTATCGCGCCGCATGGCTGAAAGACCAGGGCACGCCGCGCGTCTCGCGTGAGGCCAGCATGGCCAAGCTGCACGCGACGGAAGCGGCCGGCCGCATCGCCGATGCCTGCGCGCAGCTCCACGGCGGCCTCGGCGTCGTCACCGATTCCGCGCCGGAATTGCTGACGCGCGAGGTGCGCGCGCTCCGCGTCTACGAAGGCGCCTCCGAAATCCAGCGCGTGATCATCGCGCGGGCCGAGCGAGAGAGGATGTGATGGACCATTTCGCCGCCGACAACCTTCCCCCGCGCGAGGAATGGCCGGAATTCCGCCCCCTTCCCTATCCGGCGCGGCTGAATTGCGCCGTCGAATTGCTGGACGCCAACCTCGCCACCCGCGCCCATCATCCCGCCCTCATCACCCCCGCCGAAACGCTGACCTATGCGGAACTGGCGGCGCGGGTGAACCGCATCGCGAATGTGCTCACGGGCGAGCTCGGCCTGGTCCCGGGCCATCGCGTGCTGCTGCGCTCGGCCAATAATGCCTGGATGGTCGCGGCCTATTTCGCCGTGCTGAAGGCGGGCGGCATCGTCGTCGCCACCATGCCGCTGCTGCGCGCCAAGGAGATCGGTGAGATCTGCCGCAAGGCGCGCATCACCCATGCGCTCTGCGATGCGCGGCTGATCGAGGAGCTGCGCCGCGCCGATGCGCCGGAATTGCGCCACATCGCAAGCTGGGGCGATGGCGATCTGGAGGCGCGCTGCGCCGCGGCCAGCGCCGATTTCACCGCCCATGACAGCGCGGCGGATGAGACCTGCCTGATCGGCTTCACCTCCGGCACCACGGGTGAGCCCAAGGGCACCATGCATTTCCACCGGGACATGCTGGCGATCTGCGACAGCTACTCGGCCCAGGTGCTGAAGCCACGCGCCGAGGATCGCTTCATCGGCTCTCCCCCGCTGGCCTTCACCTTCGGCCTGGGCGGGCTGGTGCTCTTCCCCTTTCGCGTGGGTGCCACCGCCATCCTGCTGGAACGTGCAAGCCCGGAAGATCTGCTGCCCGCCATCGCAGCCCATCGCGCCACCATCTGCTTCACCGCCCCCACCGCCTATCGCGCCATGGCCGCGCATGTGGCGGAGCACGACATCAGCGCGCTGCGGAAATGCGTCTCGGCCGGCGAGGCGCTGGCCAAGCCGATCTTCGATCTCTGGCAGGAGAAGACCGGCCTCAAGCTGATGGACGGCATCGGCGCCACCGAAATGCTGCACATCTTCATTGCCGCACCCGAGGAGAAGATCCGCCCCGGCAGCACGGGCCTGGTCGTGCCTGGCTATGAGGCGCGCGTGCTGGATGAGGCCGGGCGCGAGGTGCCACGCGGCACGCCCGGGCGGCTGGCGGTGCGCGGCCCGACCGGCTGCCGCTACCTGGCCGATCCGCGCCAGCGCAAATACGTGCAGGATGGCTGGAACATCACCGGCGACACCTACATCCAGGATGAGGACGGCTATTTCTGGTACCAGGCCCGCAGCGACGACATGATCATCTCCTCCGGCTACAACATCGCGGGGCCGGAGGTGGAGGCCGCGTTGCTGACCCACCCGGCTGTGCGCGAATGCGGCGTGGTGGGCACGCCCGATCCGGAGCGCGGCATGCTCGTCACCGCCCATATCGTGCTGCATCCGGGCTTCGCGGCGGATGACGCCATGGCCAAGGCCTTGCAGGACCATGTGAAAGCCGAGATCGCGCCCTATAAGTATCCCCGCCGCGTGGTCTTCGCGCAGAGCCTGCCGCGCACCGGCACGGGCAAGCTCCAGCGCTTCGCCCTGAGGCAAGGCTGATGCGCCCCACCCCCATCGCTGCCTCCGCCCTGCCTGCGTCGGCCGCGCGCATCCCGGGCCGCATCCGCTTCTCCGATTGCGATCCGGCTGGCATCGCCTTCTTCGGCGCCTGGTTCACGCTGGCGAACGCCGCGATCGAGGATTTCTTCGAACTCACCCTGCGGCTCGATTTCCACCACATCCATGGCACGCGCCGCACCGGCACGGGCTTCGTCCATGCCGAGGCCGATTGGTTCTCGCCCGGCCGCATGGGGGATCATGTGAGCTTCACGCCGCTCATCACCCGCATTGGCGGCGCCTCCTACAGCACCACGCTGCACGCGCATCGCGGCGCCACGGAACTCGTGCGCTTCCGCTTCGTGAATGCGACGACGGACCTCGACACCGCCCGCCCCAAGCCCATCCCGGAGGATCTGCGCGCGGCCCTTGCGCGCTACGCCGCCGCCTGCGAAAGCCTGGAATCATGAGCCTCACGAACCTGCAACCCAAGGGCTGGCCCGCCCCCAAGGGCTATGCGAATGGCCTGATGGGCGAGGGCCGCCTCGTCATCATCGGCGGCCAGATCGGCTGGGACGCCGCCGGCCGCTTTGCCCAGGGCTTCGTCCCCCAGGTGCGCCAGGCGCTCTCCAACATCCTCGCCGTGCTCACCGAGGCCGGCGGCAAGCCCGAGCACATCGCGCGTCTCACCTGGTTCGTGACCGATATCGGCGAATACCGCGCGAGCCTGGCTGAGCTCGGCCCCGCCTATCGCGCCGTCATGGGCCGCCACTTCCCGGCGATGACGCTGGTGCAGGTCAGCGCCCTGGTGGAGGAGGAGGCCAAGGTCGAGATCGAGGCGACGGCCATCCTGCCCAAGGGGTGACCGCGCCCGATGACCGCAGGGCGGAGCCCGGAGGTTTGAATCGGCCGCGAGGCGACGCGTCCGATGACCGCAGGGCGCAGCCCGGAGGTTTGAATCGGCCGCGAGGCGACGCGTCCGATGACCGCAGGGCGCAGCCCGGAGGTCTGAATCGGCCGCGAAGCGACGCGCCCGATGACCGCAGGGCGCAGCCCAGAGGTCTGAATCGGCCGCGAGGCGACGCGACCGAGGCCATTCGCGCCGAGGCCCTGCGCCTGGGCTTTGACGCCGTACGCTTCACCGAGGCCCTCCTCCCGGAATCCGCCCGGACGCGGCTGGAGGCCTTTCTCGAATCCGGCGCGCATGGCGGCATGGGCTGGATGGAGACGCGGTGCGAGCAGCGTGCCCAGCCCCGCGCCCTCTGGCCCGAGGCCGTCAGCGTCATCTCCCTGGGCCTGAATTACGGCCCGGATTACAACCCGCTGGCCAGCCTCGCGCAGCGGCAGCGCGCCACCATCAGCGCCTATGCCCAGGGGCGCGACTACCACGATGTGGTGAAGAAGCGCCTCAAGGCGCTGGGCCAATGGATGGTGCGGCACTTCAAGGGCAGCGCGCTCAAGGTCTTCGTGGACACGGCCCCGGTGATGGAAAAGCCGCTGGCCGCCCAGGCGGGGCTGGGCTGGCAGGGCAAGCACACGAACCTGGTCAGCCGCACGCATGGCTCCTGGCTGTTTCTCGGTGAGATCTACACCACGCTGGCGCTGGAACCCGACGCGCCCGAGGCCGATCATTGCGGGTCCTGCCGCGCCTGCCTGGACGCCTGCCCCACCCAGGCCTTCCCCGCCCCCTATCGGCTGGATGCGCGGCGCTGCATCTCCTACCTCACCATCGAGCATCACGGCCCCATCCCGCAGGAATTCCGCCGCGCCATGGGCAACCGCATCTATGGCTGCGACGATTGCCTGGCCGTCTGCCCCTGGAACAAATTCGCCCGCGCCGCGGCCGA
>JAIYDS010000190.1 GCA_027487385.1 Acetobacteraceae bacterium
AATGTGCATCTGAACGGCAGCTTCTTCGTCAGCCGCGCCGCCGCCGAGCATTTCCGCAAGCAGGAAAGCGGCAGCATGGTGCACATCACCAGCACCTCGGGCCTCATCGGCAATTTCGGGCAGGCGAACTACTCCGCGGCCAAGCTCGGCATCGTGGCGCTGTCCAAGTCCATCGCGCTGGACATGAAGCGCTACAATGTGCGCTCCAACTGCCTGGCGCCCTTCGCCTGGAGCCGCATGACCAGCTCCATCCCCGCCGAGACGCCGGAGCAGAAGGCGCGGGTGGAGCGCATCATGAAGATGGGGCCGGAGAAGAACGCGCCGCTCGCCGTCTTCCTCGCCTCGGATGCCGCGAAGGAAGTGACCGGCCAGATCTTCGCGCCGCGCATGCATGAGCTGTTCCTGTTCAGCCAGAACCGGCCGATCCGCTCGGTCCATAGCGAGGCCGGCTGGACGCCGGAGAAGATCGCCGAGATCGCGCTGCCGGCCTTCCGCTCCAGCTTCGTGCCGATGGAGCGCTCGGGCGACGTCTTCAGCTGGGATCCCGTGTGACGTGAACTTCCAACTGAACGAGGAGCAGAGGGCCTTTCAGCAGGTGGTGCGCGGCTTTGCCGAGCGCCACCTGGCCAAGGGCGCCGTCGAGCGCGCGCATACCGTGGGTTTCCCCTGGGATGTCGCGAAGCTGATGGCGGATCAGGGCCTGTTTGGCATCATGCTGCCGGAGGAGGATGGCGGCGCGGGCGGCACGGTGTTCGATGCCGTGCTGGCCATGGAGCAGATCGCCCAGGTCTGCCCGCGCAGCGCCGATGTGCTGCAGGCCGGCAATTTCGGCGCCTTCCGCACCTTCGCCGAATATGCCTCCCCGTATCAGAAGGAACGCTTCTTCAAGCCGCTGCTGGCCGGCGAGGCGGTGGCGGCCGTCGGCATGACGGAGCCGGATGCGGGTTCCGCGCTGACCGACCTCAAGACGATCTGCACGCCGGATGGCGAGGGCTTCCGGCTGAACGGCCAGAAGGTCTTCACCACCAATTCCGCCGAGGCCAACGTCTTCGTCATCTATTGCCGCTTCGGGCCTGGCGTGGGCGGCATTGGATCGGTTCTCGTCGAGCGTGGGATGGAAGGCTTCCGCCTGGGCCAGCCGAGCCTCTACATGAATGACGAGGAGTGGTGCGCCCTCTATTTCGACAATGTCTATATCCCGCCCGAGATGGTGCTGCTCGGCCCCGGCGGCTTCAAGAAGCAGATTGGCGGCTTCAATGTGGAGCGCGTGGGCAATACGACGCGCGCTTTGGCGCTGGGCGAATACTGCTTCTCGGCGGCGCGCGAGCACGCGATGCAGCGCGCGCAATTCGGCCGCAAGCTGATGGAGTTCCAGGGGCTGCAATGGAAATTCGCGGAGATGCGCGTCGCACTCGATGGCGCGCGGCTGCTGCTCTACCGCGCCGCCATCAACGCCGGGCGCGGCCTGCCGGATGGGCAGGAGGTCGCCATCGCGAAATACGCCTGCAACCAGGCGGGCTGGATGGCCTCGAATGAATCCATGCAGGTGATGGGCGGCACGGGCTACTCGAAGGATCTGCTGATCGAATACTGCGTCCGCCGCACGCGCGGCTGGATGATCGCGGGCGGCAGCCTGGAGGTGATGAAGAACCGCATCGCTGAGGGCGTGTTTGGGCAGAGCTTCTCGCAGAGGCCGCCCAAGCCATGAAGAAAAATGGGCCTCCGGCGGCTGGGGCCACGGGCCCCAGACCCCATCAAATTATTGGGGTCTGGGGCCTCTCGGCCCCAGCCGCCGGAGGCCTTTTTTCTTGAAAGAACTCCTCGCCCCGCGCAGCATCGCCCTGATCGGCGCCTCCGGCGACCCCGCCCGCCTCACCGCCCGCGCGCAAATCTACCTCCGCAAGCACGGCTACACCGGCGCCCTCCACCCGGTGAATCCCCGCGCCCCCGAAGTGCTGGGCGAGCGCGCCTATGCCAGCGTCGAGGGCATCCCGGGCGAGATCGATTTCGCCTATATCCTGCTCAACACCGAACACGTCGAAGGCCAGATCGCCGCCGTCGCCGCCAAGGGCGCCAAGGTCGCCTGCATCCTGGCCGATGGCTTCGCCGAAGCCGGCCCCGAGGGCCTGGCCCGCCAGCAGCGCTGCGTGGACGCAGCCAAGGCCGCCGGTGTGCGCCTGCTCGGCCCCAACTCCATGGGGCTGATCAACATCCCCGCGCGCATCGCCGTCAGCGTGAATGCGGCGCTGGAGGCCGAGAGCCTGCCATCCGGGCGCATCGCGCTGGTCAGCCAGTCCGGCTCCATGCTCGGTGCCATCATGTCGCGCGGCGCGGCGCGCGGCATGGGGTTCAGCCACCTCATCGCCACGGGCAATGAGGCCGATCTGAGTGCGGGCGAAATCGCCGCCATGCTGGTGGATGAGCCGGGCGTGGATGCGGTGATGCTCTTCCTGGAAGCGATCCGCCAGCCGCAGCATTACGCGCATGCGGCCTGGAAGGCGCATCAGGCGGGCAAGCCGCTCATCGCCTACAAGCTCGGCCGTTCGCCCTATGGGGCGGAGCTCGCAACCAGCCACACCGGCGCGCTGGCGGGATCGGATGCGGCCGCCGAGGCCTTCTTCCGCGCCCATGGCATCCTGCGCGCCACCATGCTGGAGAGTTTTTTGGAGCTCCCCGCCCTGGCACTCGGCCGGCGTCCCCTGCCCCATCCGCGCCGCGCCGTCTCGGTGCTGACCACCACGGGCGGTGGCGGCGCGATGGTGGTGGATGCGCTGGGTGTGGCCGGCATCGAGGCGCGCGTGCCGGACGGCGCCGCATCCGCCGCCCTGCACGCCGTCAACATGCCGGGCCATGGCCGCCTGCTGGACATGACGCTCGCCGGCACCAAGCCCGAGCGCATCGAGGCCGCGATCCGCGCGCTGGACCAGGCGCAGGACACGGATGCCATCATCCCCGTCATCGGCTCCTCCGCGCAATTCCGCCCGGCCGATGCGGTGGCCGGCATCCTGGCCGCCGCCCCGCATGTGCGGCCCGTGGCGGCCTTCCTGGTGCCGCAGGCTGATGCCTCGCTGAAGCTCCTGGCGGAGGCCGGCATCCCCGCCTTCCGCACGCCGGAAAGCCTGGCCGATGCCATGCGCGCCTTTCTCGACTGGCGCGCGCCTCTCACCGCGCCGCATGTGGCGCTGCCCGATGTCACGCTGAGCGAGGCCCCGGATGAAGCCGATGCGCGCGATCTCTTCGCCGCGCTCGGCCTCGGGTCAGTCTATTCGCGCGACCTGGAAGCGGCGCATCGCTTCCCCGTGGCGCTGAAAATCCTCTCGCCCGATATCGCCCACAAGACCGAGATAGGAGGCGTGGCGCTGAACATCCCGGATGCGGCGGCGCTGCGCGAAGCGGCGGCAGCGATGCAGGCGCGCGTGGCGAAGGCCGCGCCGGATGCGCGGCTCAACGGCTTCCTGATCCAGCCCATGGCGCGCGGTCTCGCCGAAGTCATCCTCGGCTTCCGGCGTGATCCGGAGGTGGGCCCCGTCGTTCTGCTCGGCGCCGGCGGTGTGCTGGCCGAGTTGCACCGTGACGTGGCGCTCCGCCTCGCCCCGCTGCATGCCGCCGAAGCGCGGGAGATGATCGCCGAGGTGCGCGCGCTGCGCGTCATCGAGGGCTGGCGCGGCCTGCCGCGCGGCGATGTGGAAGGGCTGGTGCAGGCCATCGTCGCCGTCTCGCGCCTGGCCGCCCTGCCCGAGATCCGAGAGGCGGAGATCAACCCGCTGATGATTCACCAAGAAGGCCTGACCGTGGCCGATGCCTGGGTGGTGCGCGCATGACCGATCCGACTCCCCTTCTCCAGGCCCGCTACGGCCACCTGCCCTTCGACGCACCCGAGGACATCCCGGCGCCACTGGCCGCCCTGCTGGACCGCCGCGTCACCCGCCGCTTCAAGCCGGACGCCATCCCCGAGCCGCTGCTGAACACCGTGCTCGCCGCCGCGCAATCGGCGCCCTCCAAGAGCGACATGCAGCAATATTCCATCGTGGTGCTGGAGGATGCGAAGCGCATCGCCGCCATCGCCGATTGGATCGGCACCATGCCCTGGATCAAGGATGCGCCGAACCTCCTGATCTTCTGCGCCGATATCCGCCGCAACCGCGACATTTGCGAGCGCGCGGGGCGCGAGCACGCCAATGACAATCTCGACACGCTGCTGAACGCGACGGTGGATGCCGCACTCGCCATGGGGATGTGCATCGCGGCCGCCGATGCCGCGGGGCTGGGCACCTGCCCCATCTCCTATGTGCGCAACCACATGGAAAAGGTGGCGCCGCTGCTCTCGCTGCCCAAGGGCGTCTTCCCCATCGCCGGCCTCTCGCTCGGCTGGCCTTCGGCGCGCAATGAGCCCAGCGCGCGCCTGCCGCCCTCCATCGTCATCCATCGCGATCGCTATTCCAGCGAGGGCGAGGCCCAGGCGCTCAGCGCCTATGATGCGCGGCGCGAGCGCGCCAAGCCGCGCTATCCGGAAATCCACGGCCCGGCGCCCGAAGGCTGCACCTGGACCGAGAATGTCGCCCGCCAACTCTCCGTCCCCGAGCGCGCGGGCTTCCGCGCCTGGCTGCGTTCGCGCGGCTTCGCGCTTGACTAGACATTCCCCCGCCCTTGGGGACGACAACCCCGGCGGCGCCGATGCCGGCGGCCGCAAGCCGAAGCGCGCCGTCCGCCCCAAGGATGCGGCGAGCCTCATCCTCTGGCGCGAGGGGCCGAACGGCGTCGAGATCCTGATGGGAAGGCGCCACCACAAGATGCGCTTCATGCCGGGCGTTCTGGTGTTTCCCGGCGGCCGCGTGGACCTGGCCGATTACCGCGCGCGCCCGATCAGCGATCTCGGCACCACCGCGCGCCGCATGCTGGAAATCAGCGCCCGCCCCAGCCAGGCCACAGCACTCGCCGTCTGCGCGCTGCGCGAATTGGAGGAGGAGGCCGGGCTGGTGATGGGCGAGATGGTCGCGGGCCGCCTGCACCCGGACCTCGCCCCCCTGCACTACCTGACGCGCGCCATCACCCCCGCCGACCGCCCCATGCGCTTCCACGCCCGCTTCCTGGTGGCCGAGGCCAAGCACGCCAGCGGCGAAATCCGCGGCTCGGGCGAGCTGGAGGAGGTGCGCTTCTTCGCGGTCAGCGAATTGCACGCCCAGCCCCTGGCGAAGATCACCAGCATGATCCTGGAGGAATTCGTCGCCTGGCTCGCGCTGTCGCCGCAGGGCCGCGCGCGGCGCCAGCTGATCAGCATCCAGGGCCGCGACACCCGCTACCCCGACCCCCGTCATCCCCAGGGAAGCCCCTGATTCCAGGGGGCTGGGGCCTCTAGGCCTCAGACCAGGCCGTTTCCGGAATCACCCAGGGCAGGTCCGTCGCGCCGGTTTCCGCGCCGGCCCGCGTCAGCAGCGCATGCACCTGGCCGCGGTGATGCGTCTGGTGGTTGAACATATGGGTGATGAGCAGCCAGCGGGGGCGGGTCATCTCGCGCCCGGCGGCGCCGCTGAACCAGGTCATCTCCCCGGCCAGATCGGCCTCCTCCAGCCCGGCGGCCCAAGCCTCGATCCGGGCATCGGCGGCGATGCGCGCCGCCCGCAGCGCGGCCCAGCCGGTGATCCAGCCACCACTCTCGGCGATGCGCACCGAGGGCGCCTCCCAGCCCGCGAAGCGCGCCATCCACATGCTGTCCCCCCAGAGCAGATGGCAAAGCGTGCCGTGGATGCTGCCAAAGAAGGCGCCGCCATCCGCCTGGCGCGTGGCCTCATCCAGGGTTTCCGCGGCCCCGTAGAGGCGGCGGTTCATCTCGCTGTTATAGCTCGCCATGCAACGGACCCAGGCGGGGCTGATCAGGGGCGGCAAGGACATGCGGCATCTCCGGGTGAGCTGGGCGCAGTCTCGCGCAGGACGCCCGGCGGGGCCAGGAGGCCCGGCAAGGCGATCCGTCCGGGCGGCAGGCGGTGACGCTCACCCTTCCTTCATCTGGGAACCCTAGGTGAGATGGGAACCGCTCGGAGTCTCACCATGTCAATCTCCCGTCGCCTGGCGCTGATGCTGGGCAGCCTGCTGCTGATCTCGATCATCGGCGCCACCGCCATCCATCTTCTGCTGGGCCAGGCGGGGGCAAGCTTCACGCGCAGCCAAGGCGCCTCGGATCGCCTGGCGCGGGTGCTGCAGCTGGAGATCGACCTCACCTCCGCGCGGAACCAGATCAACATCTGGCTGCAGCGCGCCAACCCGGCCCAGGTGCGCGCGGCGGATGGCTTTCTGGAGCGGCTGGATGCGGGCGCCACCTCGCTGGCACGGGAGGCGGCGCTGACCGACGCCCAGCGCGGGCAGCTCCAGGCCTTCCAGGCGGCGCGCGCCGGCTACCAGAATTCCTGGGGGCAGATGCAGCAGATCGTGGCGCTGCGCCTGACGGCGGAGGAGGAGCAGATGCGCGCCGGGGATGCGCTGGCCCAGGGGCTGGCCCAGCTCCCGGCCCATCAGGCCGAGGCGGTCGAGCGGCTGGTGGCCCAGGCGCGGGTGACCGCGCTGCGCTATCTGCTGAGCCCCCTGCCCGAGCCAAGGGCCGCCGCGGTGAGCGCGGCCACGGCGGCGGCGGAAGCGATCCACCGGGTGGGCATCGCGCCGGATTCCCCGATGGGCCGCAGCTTCGCCACCTGGCGGGGCGCCACCGAGAGGGTGATGCAGCAATCCCAGCGCTTCGCTGAGGTGCTGGTGGATTTCCGCGCGCAGGGCAATGCCATGTCGGCCGCCATCCTGGAATTGCGCGGCATGGAAACGAGCCAGGCCACGGCCGCCATCGGCGCGGCTTCGGAGAGCCTCGCCTCCACCAACCAGGTGGCCTTGGCGGCATCGGCGCTGGTGATCCTGGCCGGGCTGCTCTGCATCCTGGCCTTGATCCGCGCCATCGTGCCGCCGCTGCGCGGAATCAGCGCCGCCATGGGCGAGATCGCGGGCGGGAATTTCCAGGCCCCCATCCCGGGGCTGGAGCGGCGTGATGAGCTGGGCGGGATGGCGCGCGCGCTCGCCGTCTTCCGGGACGGCCTGGCCGAGAATGCGGCGCTGCGCGCCGCGCAGGAGCAGCAGCAGGCCGAGGCCGAGGCGGCGCGCCGTGCCGCCCTGCACCGCATGGCCGAGCATGTGGAGCGCGAGGCGGGCAGCGCGGTCGAGGAGGTGCGCGCCCAGGCCAACCTCGTCAGCGATGCGGCGGTCGAGATGACGCGCCGCATGCAGGATGCCGCGCAGCAGGGGGTCGCCGCCAGCGGCGCCGCCGACCGCTCGCTGCAGAATGCCCAGGCCGTCGCCGCCGCGACGGATCAGCTGGCGGCCAGCGTGCGCGAGATTTCGGCCCGCCTGGCCGGCGCGAATGAGCTGACGCGGAACCTGGCCGAGCGCGGCGATGCGAGCCGCGCGGTGATCGCGGGCCTCTCCGAGGGCGTGGGGCGCATCGGCGAGGTGGTGCGCATGATTTCCGACATTGCCGGGCGAACCAACCTGCTGGCCCTGAACGCCACCATCGAATCCGCCCGCGCGGGCGAGGCCGGCAAGGGCTTCGCCGTGGTGGCGAGCGAGGTGAAGGACCTGGCCGCGCAGACCGCGCGCGCGACGGAGGAGGTGGCCAAGCAGGTGCAAGGCATCGGCCTGGCCACGGAGAGCGCCGTGCGGACCGTGGGCGAGATGGCGGGATCCGTCGGCGAGATCGACCGCATGGCCAGCTCGATCGCCGCCGCGGTGGAGGAACAGGCGGCGGCCACGCGGGAAATCGCGGCGCGCGTGGCCGATGCGGCGCAGGATGTGCGGCAGGTGTCGGACCGGCTCGCGACGGTCACCCGCACCACGACGGACACGGTGGCGCAGACCGAGGCGATGCAGGGGCATGCGCGCGACACGCGGGAATCGGTGGAGGCCTTCCGGGGGTCGCTGGTGAAGATCGTGCGGGAGGCGACGGGCTGAGGCGCAAGCTCAGCCCACGCGCTTCCAGAAATACACCACGTCGCGCAGGTGCCGCGCGCCATCCAGCTCGCAATCCGGCACGCGCCCCGTCTCCGCCCAGCCGAGGCGGCGATACAGCGCCTCACCCGCGTCCCCGCCGCGGGTGTCCAGCGTCAGCAGCCGGCGGCCGATGCGCTGGGCCGCCTGCTCGGCGCGCTGCACCAGCGCCGTGCCGATGCCCCGGCGGCGCCAGGCGGGGTCCACCAGCAGCTTCTCCACCTCGGCGCGGTGCGGCTGGTTCTCCTGGCTCTCCAGCCCGAGCTGGATGGTGCCCGCCAGCACGCCCTCCCACCAGGCCACCAGCAGCAGGCGCTGGCCCTGCGCGACCTCGGTGCTGACGCGCTTCCAATGGCCGCGCGCCTTCTCGCGGCCCATCGGCGGGAGGTAGGAGACGCTGGCGCCCTCGGCCACGCAGGCGATCAGGATTTCGGAGAGGCGGCGCTCGGCGCTGGCGGCGGCGCCGGCGTCCATCGCCTCGACGACAAGGCCGCGGCAGGGCTTGGTGTAGCGGAATTCCAAGGATTTCGAGAGGTCATCCAGGATGCGGATGGCGCCCTGCCGGACATAGCCGGCCTTTTCGTAGAAGGCGTGCGCGGCCTCGAAGCGCGTATCGGTCCAGAGCACCAAGCGGGCGGCACCCTGGGCGCGGGCATGCGCCTCGGCGGTGGCGAGGAGGTGCTGGGCAAGGCCGGTGCCGCGGGCGGATTTCGCCACATACATGCGGCCGATTTCCCAGGCCTGGTCCTCGCGCAGCGGGCGCGTCGCGACCATGCCGCTGCCATCCTCCACGAGCCACAGCATGCCGCCCAGCGCCGCGAAATGGCTGGCCAGCGCGCGGAGTTCCGGCAACTCGCCATCCACATCGAAGATGACGCCCGGGAATTCCGCCCAGGCATCGCCGATCAGTCGGATATAGGCTTCGGCGTCGTCATCGCGCCCTGGGCGGAGCGTCAAGGAAAGGGGTCTGGGGCCTCCCATATCTAGAAGTGGGGCCCCAGCCGCCGGAGGCCCTTTTGCTTCCCCATCACACCAGCCCGCGGCAGAACTCCTGGATCCGCCCCATCGCCTCGCGCAGGCTGTCCATGTCGGTCGCGTAGCTGATGCGGATATAGGGCGACATGCCATAGGCCTCGCCCTGCACCACGCCGACATGGGCTTCCTCCAGCAGGGCCAGGGCGAAATCCGTGTCGCTGTTCAGCTTCGCGCCGCCCTTGGTCGTCTTGCCCAGCACGCCGGACACGTTCGGGAAGACGTAGAAGGCGCCCTCGGGCTTGTGGCAGACGATGCCGGGGGCCTTGTTCAACTCTTCCACCACGAAGTCGCGGCGGGCACGGTATTCGGCGGCGCGCTCGGCCACCAGATCCTGCGGGCCGTCGAGTGCCGCCACCGCCGCCGCCTGGCCGATGGAGGAGACGCCCGAGGTCGCCTGGCCCTGCATGTTGAACATGGCCTTGATGAGCGGCGCCGGGCCGCCGCAGAAGCCGATGCGCCAGCCGGTCATCGCATAGGTCTTGGAGGCGCCGTTCACCGTCAGCGTGCGGTCCTTCAGCCGGGGCTCGACCTCCGCGATGGTGCAGAATTCGAAGCCGTCATAGACGAGGTGCTCATACATGTCGTCCGTCATCACCCAGACATGGGGGTGGCGGAGCAGGACATCGGCCAGCGCCTGCATCTCGGCGCGGGAGCAGGCGGCGCCCGTGGGGTTGTTGGGGAAGTTCAGCATCACCCACTTGGTCTTGGGCGTGATGGCCGCTTCCAGATCCTCGGGGCGGAGCTTGAAGCCGTTGTTCTGCGGGCAGGAGACGGTGACGGGAACGCCGCCCGCCACCTTCGCCATATCGGCGTAGCTGATCCAATAGGGGGCGGGGATCACGACCTCGTCGCCCGGATCGATGGTCGCCATCAGGGCGTTGAAGATGGCCTGCTTGCCACCATTGGTGACGAGGATCTCGTCCGGCGTGAAATCGAGGCCGTTGTCGCGCTTGAACTTGCGGATGACGGCGGCCTTCATGGCCGGCGTGCCGCCCTGGGGCGGGTATTTCGTGTCGCCCTTCAGGGCCGCCTGGTGCGCGGCCTCGATCGCGTGGGCGGGGGTGGCGAAATCGGGCTCGCCGGTGGTGAGCGAGATCACCTTGATGCCGCGGGCGGCCAGCTCACGGGCCTTCATGCCCATGATGACGGAGGCGGAGACCTTCACATCGGCGACGCGGGCGGACAAGGCGGGCATGGGGAATTCCTGAGGTTTGCAAACGGGCGTGAAGTCTAGGCCGCCCCCTGCCCCCCGCCAACCCGGTGGCGAGCCGCCCTGCCGTCCAGATTTTCCTTGACCGGCGGCGCATGCGCGCGTGAGCCTTCGGCCGGCGGCGCGCGCGAATGGCCCAAGCCCTGCCCGATGGAACACGCCGATGCCCCTCCCCAGCGTCACCAGCTTCACCTTCGCGCCATCGCCCACGGCGCCGGCCGCGCATCACCAGCGGGTCTCGGTCAATCTCCAGGGCACCGCCAGTGGGGATTCCCTGGGCGGCGACATCTCGGCCAATGGGCGCTACGTCGTCTTCCTCAGCACCGCGTCGAACCTGGTGGCCGGGGATACGAACGGCGTCGCCGACATCTTCCGCAAGGATCTCCAGACCGGCGTGGTCGAGCTGGTCTCCGCCACCGCCACGGGTGAGATCGGCAACGGCATCAGCGGGCTGGCGAACCGGCATGCCGGGGTGGGCGCCAGCAAATGGTCGCTCCCCTCGATCTCCGAGAATGGCCGCTATGTCGGCTTCGTTAGCGCGGCGCAGAACCTGCCCGGGGCCGCGCCCGGCATCGTCAGCGGCTATGTGAAGGACATGCGGACGGGCGAGATCTCCAACGTCTCCACGCCGCTCGCCCTCTCGCTCGGCCAGCCCGGCGGGGTTGAGACGGTCAGCGTCAGCATGGGGCAATCCGGGCTCGCGCGGGTGGTGGTGGACCCGCTGAGCGGGTTCGCGCCCGAGGTTTGGCGCGTCCAGGTGACGCCCGTCCAGACCTATACGATGGGGCCGGGCGCAGCGCTGCCGGTGGCGCCCTTCTACGGAACGGTCTTCGGCTTTGGACGCGAGCCGCCGACGCTGGGCGCCGACATGGTCGGCTGGAACGTGCCGACCACGCGGATCCTCACCCATAGCCTCGCCAACAACCCGCTGCTGGGTGACGGCAACAACCTGGGCGACGTGATCCTCGACGCGATGGACGGCGCGCGCGTGATCTCGCGGCAGCTCTCCGGGCCGGGCGGCGGGCCGGCGGCGGAGTCCAACCAGGCCTCCTTCCCCGGCTTCCTCTCGCTCGATGGCCGGGTGGCGACCTTCTTCACCGATGCCGTGAACATCGAAGCCGGGGCCGCAACACCCGACAGCAGTGGCGGGCTGGTCTTCACCGACCCGACCACCGTCTGGGCCTATCACCTGCCCAACGCCGCCGACTTCGCCGCCCATGCCGAAGGGCGCAGGGTGGAGCTGAGCTTCGGCCTGGAGGATGCGCGCGCCTTCAGCGTGACCTGGGGCGACAAGACCACCCTCGCAGGCCCCACCGGCGGGGCCGAGGAATTGCGCCTCGCGAAGACCTATGCGGCGCTCGGGAGCTACAGCGTCACCCTCACGCTCGATGGCCCCGGCGGGACGGTGACCGAGACGGCGCGGCTGCATCTGCTGGAGCGGAACACGGCCGCGACGCTCATCGGCGGCGGCGAACGCGACTTCATCTTCGCCGGCGAGCGGGATGATCTGCTGCAGGGCCGCGCGGGCCATGACGTCATCCATGCGGGCGGCGGAGACGACGTGCTGGTCGGCGGTTCGGGGGCAGATACGCTGTTCGGCGAGGCGGGGGATGACCGCTTCTACGACGGCCCGGGTCTTGCCTTCGCCGATGTCTATGTGGGCGGTGCGGGCAGGAATACGCTCAACTACGGCGGCACGGGCGAGTCCATGATGATCCGCCTCGACGGCGAGGAACTGGCCCATGGCGCGGCGACCGCCGGCTACGCCACCGTCCTGGGCCCGAGCGGGCCGGTGACGGACCTGTTCTACGACATGGCGGTGCTGATCGCCGGCGATGGCCAGAACACCATCTTCGGCAGCGCGGGCGATGACAGCATCCTCGGGGGGCGCCGGGCGGATTACATCGAGGGCGGCGCGGGGGATGACACGCTGTTGGGCGGCCGGGGCGATGACACGCTGCGCGGCGGCTTCGGCCATGACCAGATGGCGGGGGGCGATGGCGACGATCTGATCTTCGTGACCGGGGGCCAGGCGGTGGCGCAGGGTGGCGCCGGGCGGAACACGCTCTTCCTCGAATTCGACTATGAGGTGGATGAGAGCCTGCAGGGATGGACACTGGACATGGCCACCGGGCTCGGCACCCGCGCGGATGGCGCGAGCCTGAGCTTCCAGAGGTTCAGCACCATCGGCGCCGACCGGGCCATCGCCGTGCAGGGGAGCGCGAATGCGGAGACCTTCCTGCTGGGCCCGCATGCCTCCTTCTTCGCGGGCAATGGGGGCTTCGACACGCTCTCCGCGCGGGCGCAGACGCAGGGGGTCTTGATGGATGCCAGCCTGCCGAGCGGCGAGGCGCAGGTGGGGTCGGGCGGCGGGCTCGAAGGCGGCGGCGGGACGACGCAGTTCTCCGGCATCCGCGGTTTCGAAGGCGGGTCGGGGGCGGATACCATCATCGGCTCCGCCCTCGGCGACCGCATCTCGGGGCGGGAGGGGGATGACGTGCTGGAAGGGCTGGCCGGCAAGGACAGCCTGACCGGCGGCCTGGGGGCCGATACCTTCGTGCTGGGCTTCGCCGGGCCGGCCGATATCCTGACGGATTTCACCAGCGGCACGGACCAGATCTGGATCTATGCCGGGGATGTCGGCCTGCTCGACGGGCCGCTGGACCCGGGGCGGCTGACGCTCGGCGCCACCGCGCTGGGCGCCTTCCCGCAGCTGGTCTTCGACGGCGCCACCGGCATGCTGTCCTGGGATGGCGATGGCGATGGGGCGCAGGCCGGGCGGGCGCTGGCCATGCTGGGCGTGGGTTCGGTGCTCGCCGCCACCGATGTGGTGATCGTCTGAGGCGGGCGGCCCCCGGTTTTCCACCGCCCGGCTTTCCGCTAGACGCGGGGAATCATGCGCCATTTCCTCGATTTCGAAAAACCCATCGCCGAGCTGGAAGGCAAGGTCGAAGAGCTGCGCCGGGCGACGGATGCGGGCGGGATCGATGTGGCCGAAGAGGTCTCGAAGCTGCGGGACAAGGCGGAAAAGCTGCTGGCCGCCACCTATGCCAAGCTGACGCCCTGGCAGAAGGCGCAGGTGGCCCGCCACCCGGAACGCCCGAAATGCCTGGATTATGTGGGCGCGCTGATCGAGGAATGGACGCCACTGGCGGGTGACCGGGCGTTTGCCGATGACGCGGCGGTGATCGGCGGGCTCGGGCGCTTCCGCGGCCGCGCCGTGGCCGTGCTGGGCACCGAGAAGGGGCGCGACACGGAAACCCGCGTGAAGCACAATTTCGGCATGGCCAAGCCCGAGGGCTATCGCAAGGCGCGGCGCATCATGGAGCTGGCGGGGCGCTTCGGCATGCCCATCCTCTCCTTCGTGGACACGTCGGGCGCCTTTCCGGGGATCGAGGCCGAGGCGCGCGGCCAGGCGGAGGCCATCGCGCGCTCCATCGAGGCCGGGCTCTCCGCGCCGGTGCCCTTCGTCGCGACGATCATCGGTGAAGGCGGCTCGGGCGGGGCCATCGCGCTGGCGGCGGCGGACCGGGTGCTGATGCTGGAACACGCCATTTATTCCGTGATCAGCCCGGAGGGCTGCGCCTCCATCCTCTGGCGCGACGCCGCATTGGCCGCCCAGGCGGCCGAGGCGCTGAAGCTGACCGCCGAAGACCTGAAGCGCCTGGCCCTGATTGACGCCGTGATCGCCGAGCCCTTGGGCGGCGCGCATCGGGACGCCGGGGCCGCGATGGAGATGGTGGGCGATGCCGTCTGGGGTGCCTTGGAACCCCTGCTCTCCCTGGATGGCGCCACGCTGAAGGCGAGGCGGCGGGAGAAATTCCTGGAGATGGGCCGCAGCGCGGTGGCCTGATGGACCCGCAAGAAGCCCGACGCGCCTTCTTCCGGGCCTTCCCGACCATCGGGATCGCGATCTTCGTCACCGCCATAGACCAGACCATCACGGCGACCGCCCTGCCCGCCATGGCGGCGCAATTCGGCGTGGTGGAGCGGATTTCCTGGGTGGTGGTGGCCTATCTGATCGCGGCGACCATCGCGGCCCCCATTTTCGGGCGGCTGGGCGATGCCTATGGGCGACGGCCCATGCTGTTCATCGCCTTCATCCTGCAGGGCCTGGGCATGCTGGCGGCAGGCCTGGCGCCGAGCTTCGAGGCGCTGCTGGCCGCGCGCACGCTGCATGGGTTTGGCGGCGGCGCGCTGCTGACGCTGGCCATGGCGCTGATCGGCGAATCCGTGCCGGCGCGGGAGCGCGGGCGGTACCAGGCTTATCTGGTGGCGTGCTTCATGGGGGCCTCGGCCGCCGGGCCGCTGGCGGGCGGGTGGCTGGTGCAGAGCTTCGGCTGGCGCTGGGTGTTCCTGGCGGGGCTGCCGCTGATCTTCGTGGGCTTCGCCATGGCCTGGCGCCTGCCCAAGCGCGGCTTGATGGGCGGAAGCTTCCGGTTCGATGCGGCGGGGACCGCGCTGTTCACCCTGTTCGTGGCCCTGCTGCTGCTGATGCTGGACCGCGCGCAGCGGATGAATGCCGCGGATTTCGGCGTGGCGCTGGGGTTTGGCGTGGCGGGGGGCGTGGCGCTCTGGG
>JAIYDS010000012.1 GCA_027487385.1 Acetobacteraceae bacterium
AAGGGCCTCTCCGCCGCGGCGAAGAAGTCCGGCCGCGTGGCCGCCGAGGGCCTGGTGGGCGTCGCCTCCGGCCCGCATGTGGCCGCGATGGTGGAAGTGAATGCCGAGACGGATTTCGTCGCGCGCAATGAGAGCTTCCAGAACTTCGTCGCCGAGGTGGCGGGCCTCGCCCTCTCCGTCGGTGAGGATATCGAGGCGCTGAAGGCCGCGACCTATCCGGGCACGACGCACAGCACCCAGGAAGAGCTGACCAAGCTCATCGCCACGATCGGCGAGAACATGACGATCCGCCGCGCCAGCGTGCTGCGCGTCAGCAAGGGCGCCGTCGCCACCTACATGCACAATGCCGTCAAGCCGGGCCTCGGCAAGATCGGCGTGCTCGTCGCCCTGGAGGGCGAGAGCGAGATGGCGGTGATGGAGACCCTGGGCCGCCAGATCGGCATGCATGTCGCCGCCACGCGCCCGGCGGCGCTGGACGTCAACGCCGTCGAGCCCTCGGCTCTGGAGCGTGAGCGCGCCGTGCTGACCGAGCAGGCCCAGGCCTCCGGCAAGCCCGCCGCCGTCATCGAGAAGATGGTGGAAGGCCGCATCCGCAAGTTCTACGAGGAAGTGGTGCTGCTGGAGCAGGTCTGGGTGCATGACGGCGAGAGCCGCGTGAAGGCCGTGGTGGAGAAGGCGGGCCTCAAGCTCACCGGTTTCACCCGCTTTCAGCTCGGCGAGGGCATCGAGAAGCAGACGACCGATTTCGCGGCCGAGGTGGCCGCGACCGCCGGCGTCTCCTGACACCGGTGTCTTGAGACTGGGGCCGGCGTGGGGCAGCCCGCGCCGGCCTTTCATCGGGCGTCCGGGGCGCTTGCGGCGACCGGCGCCGCTGCTATCGTCGCGCCAACCGCCCCGCGGCGGGCGGACCCACTTCGCGCCAAGGAACCGGACCCCAAGATGAGCGAAACGCCACGCTACAAGCGCGTCCTGCTGAAGGTGTCCGGCGAGGCGCTGATGGGCGACCGCTCCTACGGGCTCGACGTCGCCACGATGAAGGCGATCGCCAATGACATCAAAGGCGTGGTGGAACTCGGCGTCGAGGTCGCGCTGGTGATCGGCGGCGGCAATATCTTCCGCGGCATCGCGGGTGCGGCCACCGGCATGGACCGCGCCCAGGCCGACTACATGGGCATGCTGGCCACGGTGATGAACGCGCTGGGCATGCAATCGGCGCTGGAGAAGATCGGCGTCCAGACCCGCGTCCAATCCGCCATCGAGATGAGCTCCATCTGCGAGCCCTATATCCGCCGGCGCGCCATGCGCCACATGGAGAAGGGCCGCGTCGTGATCTTCGGCGCCGGCACGGGCAATCCCTTCTTCACGACGGACACTGCCGCCGCGCTGCGCGCGGCCGAGATGGGCTGCCAGGCGCTGCTCAAGGGCACCCAGGTGGATGGCGTCTATGACAGCGACCCCCGCAAGAACCCGGATGCCTCGCGCTACACCACGCTCACCTACCTTGAAATGCTCTCGCGCGATCTCGCGGTGATGGATGCGGCGGCGATTTCGGTCGCGCGCGAAAATCACCTGCCCATCATCGTCTTCAACATTCACGAGCCCGGTGCCTTCACCGCCGTGATCCGCGGCGAAGGCCGCTTCACCACCGTCACCGATACGCCCTGAAAGTCCGACATCATGGCCGCTCCCCCACCCGACCGACAGGTTCTGAAGACCGATCTGGTGCGCCGCATGGATGGCGCGCTGGAGACGCTGAAGAAGGAATTCTCCGGCCTGCGCACCGGCCGCGCCAGCCCCTCGCTGCTGGAGCCGATCCGCGTCGAGGCCTATGGCAACAACCAGCCGCTCAGCCAGGTGGGCAATGTCTCGGTGGCCGGGCCCTCCATGCTGCAGGTGCAGGTCTGGGACCGTTCGGTGGTGAAGGCCGTGGAAATCGCCATCCGCGATTCCGGCCTGGGGCTGAACCCGCAATCCGAAGGCCAGACCATCCGCGTCATCCTGCCGCCGCTCACCGAGCAGCGCCGCAATGAGCTGGCCAAGACGGCGTCGAAGTATTCCGAGGGCGCCAAGGTCTCGATCCGCGGCGTTCGCCGCGACGGCATGGAGCAGATCCAGGCCTGGAAGAAGAAGTCCGAGATCGGCGAGGATGATGCCAAGCGCTGGTCGGATGAGGTGCAGAAGCTCACCGACGAATATGTGAAGAAGATCGACGTCCTGCTCGCCGAGAAGGAAAAGGACATCAAGACCGTTTGATGGGCGCGCACCCGGCTCCGGCGGCGGGTGTGGGGGCGGAGACGCCCCGGCATGTCGCCATCATCATGGATGGCAACCGCCGCTGGGCCCAGGCGCGCGGCCTGCCCGTGGCGCTCGGCCATCGCGCGGGGGCGGATGCGGCTCGCCGCGCGATCGAGGCCGCCATCGGCGCCGGCGTCTCCTGGCTGACCCTCTTCGCCTTCTCCTCCGAGAACTGGTCCCGCCCCGCCGATGAGGTGCAGGAGCTGACCATGCTGCTGCGCCATTATCTGCGCGCCGAGGTCAGCCAGCTCAGCAAGGAGGGCGTGCGCCTGCGCGTGATCGGCGAGCGCGGGCGCTTCGGCGAGGAGACGCTCAAGGCCATGGATTCGGCCGAGGAAGTGACCTCCGGCGGGCGCCGCCTGAACCTGACCATGGCGATCTCCTACGGCGCGCGGGCCGAGATCCTGGCCGCCGCCCGGGCCGTCGCCGCCGCCGCCGCCCGCGGCGAGCTGGACCCGGCGACGCTGGATGAGGCCGGCTTTGAGCGGCACCTCTTCACCGCCGACATGCCCGACCCGGACCTGATCATCCGCACGTCGGGCGAGCAGCGCATCTCCAACTTCCTGCTCTGGCAGGCCGCCTATGCCGAGCTGATCTTCCAGCCCGTGCTCTGGCCGGATTTCGGGGTGGAGGATTTCAACGCGGCGCTGGCCGCCTATGCGGCGCGTGAGCGACGCTTTGGCGCCCGCACCGGCTGATGGCCGAGCTCGCCGACCTCCGCAAGCGAGTCCTGACCGCCTCGATCATCGGACCCGCCGCCCTGTTCTGCATGTGGTGGGGTGGAGCCTGGTGGTCCGCGCTCATGCTCCTCTGCGTGCTGGGGTTGGGCTGGGAATGGGTGCGGCTCTGCGGGGGGCGTGCGCGCCGCATGCCGGGGCTGCTGCTGCTGGGCTTCGTGCTGCTGGCGACGGGCTTCGCGGCGCTGAACTGGCCCTGGATGGCGCTGGGCGTGGTGGCGCTGGGGGCGGTGGTCCTGTATCGCGCGGCGGCGGGGCGGCGGGCCTTCTGGCTGAGCTTCGGCGTCGTCTATATCGGCATCGCCGGGATTGCCCTGCTGGAGCTGCGGCATGACGGGGCGGCCGGGCGGGGCAATGTGATCTTCCTCTTCCTGGTGGTCTGGGCCTCGGACATCTCGGCCTATTTCACCGGGCGCTTCCTGGGTGGGCCCAAGCTCGCCCCCGCCATTTCGCCGAACAAGACCTGGTCCGGGGCCCTGGGGGGCATGCTGGGTGCCATGCTGGTGGGCGTCGTCGCGGCGCTGGCGCTGGGCGGCCCGATTTCGGTACCGGTCGTCGCGGCGGTCGCCCTGCTGCTGGGCCTTGCCACCCAGTCGGGGGACATGTTTGAGAGCTGGATCAAGCGGCGCTTCGGGGTGAAGGATTCCTCCGCGCTGCTGCCCGGCCATGGCGGGCTGCTGGACCGGCTGGATGGTGTGATGGCCGCCGCCCCGGTGGCGGCGCTGATCGGATTGGCCTCCGGGCCTGGAGTGCATGTGTGGAGATGGGTGTGACAGGCAACTCGGCGCGCAGCGTCACCGTGCTGGGCTGCACGGGCTCGATCGGCCGGAGCACGATGGCGCTGCTGGACGCGGCGGCCCCCGGCGAATTCTCCGTCCGCGCCCTGGTGGCAGGGCAGGATGTGGCGACGCTGGCGGCCCAGGCCCGTGCCCATCGGGCCGAGCTGGCCGTGGTGGCGGATGAGTCGCGCCATGCCGAGCTCAAGGCGGCCCTGGCCGGCTCCGGCATCGAGACGGCGGCCGGCGCCGAGGCGGTGATCGAGGCCGCGCGCCGCCCGGCGGACTGGACCATGGCCGCCATCGTCGGCGCGGTCGGCCTCAAGAGCACCATGGCGGCCCTGACTCGGGGCGGCACGCTGGCGCTGGCCAACAAGGAGAGCCTGGTCTGCGCGGGGCGCATCATCCTGGATCTGGCGGCGGCCAAGGGCGCGACCCTCTTGCCCGTGGATTCCGAGCACAACGCCATCTTCCAGGCGCTGGACCCGCGCGACCCGCGGGTGATCGAGAAGATCATCCTCACCGCCTCGGGCGGGCCCTTCCGCGAATGGACGCTGGCCCAGATGCAGACGGCGACGCCCGAGCAGGCGGTGCGCCACCCGGTCTGGTCCATGGGGGCGAAGATCAGCGTGGACAGCGCCACCATGTTCAACAAGGGGCTGGAGCTGATCGAGGCCGCGCGCCTCTTCCCCGTGCCGGCCGAGCGGATCGAGGTGCTGGTGCACCGCCAATCGGCCGTGCACGGCATGGTGCAATACAGCGACGGCTCGCTGCTGGCCCAGCTGGGCTCGCCCGACATGCGCACGCCCATCGCCCATTGCCTGGCCTGGCCGGCCCGCATGGCGGTGGATGTGCCGCGGCTCGACCTTGCGGCACTCGCGCGCCTGGACTTCGAGGCGCCCGATCCGGTGCGCTTCCCGGCGCTGCGCCTGGCGCGCGAGGCGCTCGCGGCCGAGGGCGGCGCGCCCTGCGTGCTGAATGCCGCCAATGAGGTGGCGGTGGGCCTTTTCCTGGAAAAGCGCCTGGGCTTCCTGGACATCGCGGCCGTTGTGGAGGACACCCTGACCGCCCTGGCCGGGAGCCAGGTGCCGGATCTGGACGCGGTGCTGGAATTGGACCGCGCGGCACGCCACATCGCCCATGGCCGCGCCGCGCTTCGCGCCGCCGCCTGACGGAGCTGAACCTTGCTGGATTTCCTGCCCGATGCCGTGCGCACCATCCTCGCCTTCCTGGTGGTGCTGGGCGTCCTGATCTTCTTCCACGAGCTGGGCCACTACGCCGCCGCGCGCTGGCGGCGGGTGCATGTGGACGCTTTCAGCATCGGCTTTGGCCGCGCCCTGCTGCGCTGGACGGACAAGCGCGGCACGGAATGGCGCCTCGCCTGGATTCCGCTGGGTGGCTATGTGAAGCTGCACGGCCAGTCGCCGCTGGATGACACGCCCGAGGCCGACCGCGTGCCCGAACGCGCGGGCGAGACCTTCCACGACAAGCCCGTGAAGGACCGCGCCATCATCGTGGCGGCCGGGCCCATCGCGAATTTCCTGCTGGCCATCCTGCTCTTCGCCGGCATGTTCGCCACCCATGGCGTGCCGCGCGGGCTGACCACGATTTCCGCCGTCGGCCCGGGCTCGGCCGCAGAGCGCGCCGGAATGCAGGCGGGCGACGTGATCCTCTCGCTGGATGGCACGCGCATCACCCGCTTTGACCAGGTGCAGCGCCATATCCAGCCCCGCGCCGGGCAGGAGGTGCAGGTGCGCGTGGACCGTGAGGGGCGTGAACTCACCCTGACCGCCGTTCCCGCCGCCCAGCAGCGCGGCGATGCGGCGCCGGTGGGCGTGCTCGGCATCCAGGGCGGCCGCGCGCAATTCGAGCGGCTGGGCCCGCTCGATGCGCTCTGGGCCGGCACGGTGCAGACGGCCGATGTCTCCTGGCAGACCCTGGTCGGCATCGGCGAGATGCTGGCCGGCACGCGCAGCGCCAAGGAATTGGGCGGCCCGATCCGCATTGCCGAGGTTTCGGGCGAGGCGGCGACGCTGGGCATCATCCCGCTGGTGAACCTCATGGCGCTGCTCTCCGTGAGCCTCGCCCTGCTCAACCTCTTCCCGATTCCCCTGCTGGATGGCGGGCATCTGATGTTCTACGCGGCAGAAGCGATTCGTGGCCGGCCCCTGCCGCCGCGTGCCCTGGAGTATGGTTTCCGTGCTGGCTTCGCCGTGCTGATCGGGCTGTTTCTGTTTGCAACTTGGAATGATATCGCGCATGGCGGCATTGGTCGCTGGGTCGCAGGATGGGTGGGATGACGATGCGGAGACGCTTGGGGTGGCGGGCGGCAGCGCCTGAGGCTATGGTCCGGCCGCTTCCGTTCGGCCCAAACAGGATGGCTTCTTCCTTGACATCGAAAATGCTCCCTTTCCTGCTGGCCTCCGCCATGCTCGCCCCGGTGGTGATCCCCGCGCCGGCCGAGGCGCAAAATCGCCCGCGCCCCGCGCCCGCCCGCGTGGACCAGCCCGGTGGGACGATCTCGGCCGTCGAGGTGCGGGGCAATCAGCGCATCGAGGTGGATACGATCCGCAGCTACATGCTGCTGGGCCCCGGCGACCAATATGACAGCGACCGTGCCGACCGTTCGCTGCGCAGCCTCTTCGCGACCGGCCTGTTCCGTGACGTCACCATCTCCCGCGATGGCTCGCGCCTGATCGTCCAGGTGGCCGAGAACCCGCTGGTGAACCGCGTCGCCTTCGAGGGCAATCGCCGCGTCTCGGATGACAATATCCGCCCCGAGGTGCAGCTGCGCCCGCGCGCGGTCTTCACCACGCAGCTGGTGCAGGGCGACCGGCAGCGCATCCTCGACCTCTACGCCCGCCGGGGCCGCTTTGCCGCGCGCGTGGAGCCCAAGATCATCGAGCTCGACCAGAACCGCGTGGATGTGGTCTTCGAGATCACCGAGGGTGACGCCGCGCTGGTGGCGCGGGTGAATTTCGTCGGCAACCAGTTCTATTCGGATGCGCGGCTGGCCGATGTCATCTCGACCAAGGAGCAGGCCTGGTACCGCTTCCTCTCCTCCTCCGACACCTTCGATCCGGACCGCCTGAACTTCGACCGCGAGCTGCTGCGGCGCTATTATCTGCGCACGGGTTTCCCCGATGTGCAGATCGGCGCCGCGACGGCGGAGCTGGCGCCGGACCGCAGCGGCTTCTTCCTCACCTACAATGTGAATGAAGGCCCGCGCTACACCTTCGGCACGGTCGAGATCACCTCGGTCTTCCCGAACCTGAATCCGGCCGATCTGCAGCGCTTCCTCGAAGTGACGCCCGGCGCCGTGTACAATGGCGACGCGGTGGAGCGCAGCGCGCAGGCGGTGGCCGATGGCGCCAATCTGCGCGGCTTCCCCTTCGTGGATGTGCAGCCGCGCATCACGCGCGACACCGAGAACAACCGCATCAACATCACCTTCGCGGTGAATGAGGCGCCGCGTGTCTTCGTCGAGCGCATCGACATCAACGGCAACACCCGCACGCAGGACCGCGTGATCCGCCGCGAATTCCGCCTGGCAGAGGGGGACGCCTTCAACGCGGCGCAGGTGCGCCGTTCCCGCGAGCGTCTGCGCAACCTCGGCTATTTCTCGGACGTGCAGATCACCAACAGCCCGGGTTCGGCGCCGGACCGCACGGTGCTGAACGCCCAGGTGGTGGAGCGCGCGACGGGTGAGGTCAGCATCGGCGGCGGCTATTCGACCGATGCCGGCTTCCTGGCCGATTTCGGTCTGCGCGAGCGCAACCTCTCGGGCACCGGCATTGATGGCCGCATCAACGCGACGCTGGCGCAGCGCCGCAGCCAGCTGGATTTCTCGGTCACCAACCCGCAATTCCTCGACCGCAACCTCGCGGTCGGCCTGGATATCTTCTACATCCAGCGCAACCTGCAGACGATCTCGAACTTCAGCGAGCGCCGCGCGGGCTTCGCGATGCGCGGCGGCTATGAGTTCAACGAGCGGCTGCGGCAATCCTGGTCCTACAGCCTGATCAACCGCGAGATCTACAACATCCAGCCGGGTGCCTCGATCTATGTGACCGAGCAGGCGGGGACGACGCTGCTCAGCCAGGTCAGCCAGACGCTCGCCTATGACACGCGCGACAACCTGATCGAGCCGCGGCGCGGCTACCTGCTGCGCCTCGGCACGGATTTCGCGGGCCTTGGCGGTGACGTGGCCTTCTTCCGCGGCCGTATCGACGGCGCGCTTTTCCTGCCCTTCGAGCAGGTTTTGGGCCATCCGGATTATGTGCTCAGCATTTCGGGCAGCGTCGGCCTGATCGAGCCCTGGTCGCAGACCTCGAACCAGGAGCGCATCGTGGACCGCTTCTTTCTGGGCGGCGAGAATCTGCGTGGCTTCGCGCTGGCCGGCGCCGGCCCGCGTGACCTGAACACGAATGACGCGCTGGGTGGCCGCCGCCTCTGGACGCAGAGCACCGAGATGCGCTTCCCGCTGCCCGGCATCCCCTCGGAGATCGGCCTGCTGGGCCGTGCCTTCGTGGATGTCGGCGCGCTGTGGGATACGGTTCAGGGCCCGAATATCGGCACGTCCAATTCGCCCCGAGTCGGCACCGGCGTCGGCGTGTCCTGGCGCAGCCCCTTTGGCCTGATCAACATCGATCTGGCCCAGGCCGTGGTGAAGCAATCCTACGACCAGACCCAGGTTTTCCGTTTCGGCTTCGGGACGCGCTTCTGAGCGCGCAGACAGGTACAAGACATGACACGACTCCGCTCCGCGCTCCCGCTGCTTTTGGCCTTCGCCGCGACTCCAGCCCTGGCCCAGCAGAACCAGGAATGGTTTGTTCCCGGGCAGGGTGGACAGCGCCCGCAGGCGCAGCCGCAACCGCAGCCCCGGCCGGCTCAGCCGCAGGGCCAGCCGGCCCAGCGCCCGCCGCAACAGCCGCAGCGCCCGGCCGCTCTGCCGGCCGGCACGCCGCCGCCCACGGCGGTGATCGGCATTGTGGACATCCCCGAGATCCAGCGGCTCTCCACCGCCTTCAACCAGGTGCGTGAGGAGATCGAGCGCCGGCGCAACCGGCTGAATGACGACCTCCAGCGCGAGCAGAATGGCTGGCGTGAGGCGCAGCAGGCGCTCGCCGTGCAGCGCACGCAGCTCACGCCCGACCAGATCCGCACGCGCGAGCGCGAGCTGCAGGACCGCATCACCGACAGCCAGCGCATCTTCCGCAACCGCGGCCAGGCGATCGAGCAGGCGGCGCAGCAATCCCTCATGCAGATCGAGGAAGCGCTGGCCGGAGTGGTCCGCCAGGTGGCGGCCAGCCGCAGCGTGAACATCGTGGTGCCGCGGCCGCTGGTCATCATGAATGATCCCGGCTTCGACCTGACCGAGGAGGTGGCGCAGCAATTCAACCGCGCCCTGCGGCAGGTGACGATTCCGCCGGAATCGGATGGCTCCAACCCGCCCGCGGCCCCGGCGCAGCCCACGCCGCGCCCGGCCGCGCAGCCGCAGCAACCCCGGCGCAACTGAAGCCGCCCATGACGCGACGAGCCCCGCATGTCGGATGATCGGCGCTTCCTCGGGCCCGCGCGCTCGCTGACGCTCTCGGCCATCATCGCGGCGGCGGGCGGCGCGGCGGCGGCGGTGGAGGAGCGCAGCTTCCGCGGCGTGGCGCCGCTGGCCCTCGCCGGGCCGGAGGAGGTCAGCTTCTGCGAGAGCCGCGCGTATGAGGCCGCCCTGCGGGAAACCCGGGCGGGGCTGGTGCTGGTCGCGGCTGAACTTGCGTCGGCCGTCCCGGCCGGCAGCATCGCCGTCTCCTGCCGCAGCCCGGCCCTGGCCTTCGGCAAGGTCGCGGCCCTGTTCCACCCGCGCCCCGCGCCGGATGGCAGCATCCATCCCAGCGCGGTCATCCATCCCGAGGCCCGCATTGGCGAGGGCACCGAAATCGGTCCCTTCGTCGTCATCGAGGCCGGGGCCGAGATCGGGCGGGGCTGCCGGATCGGCGCCTTCAGCCTGATCGGGCGCGCGGTGGTGCTGGGGGATCGCTGCGTCATCCACAGCCACTGCACCGTCACCCATGCCGTGCTCGGCCAGGGGGTGGTGCTGCATGCCGGTGCGCGGATCGGCCAGGAAGGCTTCGGTTTCGCGACGACCGAGGATGGGCGCTTCGTCACCGCGCCGCAGCTGGGTTCGGTGCGGCTGGGCGATGGTGTCGAGATCGGCGCCAATAGCTGCGTGGACCGCGGCAGCCTGGGCGAGACGGTCCTGGGCCCTGGCACCCGGCTCGATAACCTAGTGCAGGTGGGCCACAATGTCCGCACCGGGCGAAACTGCGTTCTGGTGGCCCAGGTCGGCGTTTCCGGCTCCAGCACGCTGGGCGATTTCGTGATGGCCGGCGGCCAGTCGGGCATCGCCGGGCATCTGAAGATCGGCAGCAAGGTGCGGATCGGCGCACAGGCGGGGGTGATGCATGACCAGCCGCCCGGGATCGAGGTGCTGGGTTCCCCGGCCGCCCCCAAGAAGGAGGTCATGCGTTCCATGCTGGTCCTCAAGCGCCTTGGCATGGAATCCCGCGTGGTCAGCAAGAAAAATTCGGAGTGACGGAGATGGATGAGATCGCACCCGCCCAGAGCCAGGGGGCCAGCGGCGTCATCGCCAGCTACAACATCGCGCAGATCATGCGGTCCATCCCGCATCGCTATCCCTTCCTGCTGATTGACCGGGTGGTGGACCTGGTTTGCGGCGAATCCGCCATTGGCGTGAAGAATGTCTCGATCAATGAGAGCTTCTTCCAGGGCCATTTCCCGACCGAGCCGGTGATGCCGGGCGTCCTGCTCATCGAGAGCATGGCGCAGACGGCCGCCGTGCTGGTCGTCGCCACGCTGGGCCCCGAGGCGGAGGGCAAGCTGGTCTATTTCATGTCCATCGAAGGGGCCAAGTTCCGGCGGCCCGTGGTGCCCGGGGACCAGGTGCTGGTCCATGTCACGAAAGTCCAGCGACGCATGAATGTGTGGAAATTCTCGGGCCAGGCCAAGGTGGATGGTCAGGTCGTGGCGGAAGCGACCTTCGCCGCCATGATCCGCGACCGGTGAGCCCCGTGGACCGCATCTCCGGCACGGCACAGATCCATCCCTCCGCGATCATCGAACCCGGCGCCCGCATCGGCGCGGGCTGCCGGATCGGGCCCTATTCCATCGTCGGCGCCTCCGTCGTGCTGGAGGAGGGCGTCGAGCTCACCTCCCATGTCGTGATCGAGGGCATGACCACCATCGGGGCCGAGGCGCGGCTCTCGCCCTTCGCCTCGGTCGGGCTCCCGCCGCAGGATCTCAAATACAAGGGCGAGCCCACCGGCGTGGTCATCGGCGCGCGCACCCAACTGCGCGAGCATGTGACGGTGCATCGTGGCAGCGTGGGCGGCGAGGGGATGACGCGCGTCGGCGCGGATTGCCTGCTGATGGCCTGCAGCCATGTCGGTCATGACAGCCGCCTGGGCGACCGTGTGATCCTCGCCAACAACGTCATGCTCGGCGGGCATGTGCAGCTGGGCGAGCAATGCTTCCTGGGGGGTGGCGCCGCGATCCACCAGATGGTGCGCGTGGGCCGCCATGCCATGGTGGGTGGGCTGGCAGGCGTCACCAATGACATCCCGCCCTTCGGCAATGTCTTCGGCCTGCCCGCGCGCCTGGTCGGCCTCAACGTCGTCGGCCTGCGCCGCCGTGGCTTCTCGCGCGAGAATCTGCACGCGTTGCGCGCCGCCTTCCGCCTGCTCTTCCGGGATCCCGGCACCTTCGCCGCGCGGATGGATGCGGCCGAGCAGCGCTTTGCGGGCGACGCCCTGGTGGGTGAGGTGCTGGCCTTCCTGCGCGCGGCGGACCGCAAGCGCGAATTGATCCGGCCGGGCCGCATGGCCGCCGAACTGGGCGGCGACGAGGAAGAGGCTTGAAGCTCGGGCTGGTCGCCGGCGGCGGCCCCTTCCCGGCCCGCGTGGCCGAGGCGGCCCGCGCCCGTGGCCATGAGGTCTTCGTCGTGCTGCTGCGCGACTTCCATGACGACGCGGCCTTGCGCGCCTATCCCCATATGGAGGAGCGCGTGGGGGCGGGGGGGGCCATCATCCAGCGCCTGCGGGCCGAGGGGATCACCCATCTCGTTCTCTGCGGCCGGGCCAAGCGCCTTTCGCCGCTGACGCTCTGGCCCGATGCCTGGATGGCGAAGGTCATCGCGCGGCTGGGCAAGGCGGTGTTTGCCGGGGATGACACGCTGCTGCGCAACTTCATCGCCATCCTGGGCGAGGAGGGGTTCGAGGTGATCGCCCCGCAATCCCTGCTGCCCTCCAGCACCGCCGAGGCCGGGCTGCTGGCGGGCGAGGCGCCGGACGACATGGCGCGGGCGGACATCATTCGCGGCATCGGCGTGCTGCGTGCCCTGGCCGATCATGATGTGGGGCAGTCCGTCGTGGTGCAGCAGGGGCTGATCCTGGGCATCGAGGCGGTGGAGGGCACGGATGCGCTGCTCGCCCGCGCGGGGAGCCTGCGGCGCGACGGGCCGGGCGGCGTGCTGGTGAAGCTGGCCAAGCCCCGGCAGGAATTGCGGGTGGATGCGCCGGTGGTGGGCTCCATCACGGTGGCGGGCGCGGCCGAGGCGGGGCTGCGCGGCATCGCCATCGAGGCGGGGCGCACCATATTGGCGGATGGCGAGGGTTTGCTGGCCGCCGCCCGCCAGCGCGGGCTCTTCGTGCTGGCCATTCAACCCGAGGACTATGCCCGCTCGGCCTGAGCGTGGCGTTCGACACACCCAGGAGAGAAACGATGGACCATCCCTTCCGCTACCTGCACACCATGCTGCGCGTGGGCGACCTTGAGCGCAGCATCGCCTTCTACACCACGCATCTCGGCATGAAGGAGCTGCGCCGGAACGATGTGCCCGATGGCAAGTACACGCTGGTCTTCCTGGGCTATGGCGATGAGAAGACCGAGACGGTGCTGGAGCTGACCTACAACTACGGCGTCACCTCCTACGAGATGGGCGGCGCCTTCGGCCACCTCGCGGTTGGCGTGCCGGACATCTATGGCGTTTGCGAGCAGATGCGCGCAGCCGGCGTCAAGATCACGCGCGAGCCGGGGCCGGTGAAGTTCGGCACGACGCTGATTGCCTTCATCGAGGACCCGGATGGGTACAAGATCGAGCTGATCCAGCGGAAGTAGAAGAAAAACGGGGCCTCCGGCGGCTGGGGCCCCATTTCAAAAGATTGGGGGGCCAGACCCCATTTTTGGCGCCGACCTTGCAAGGCCGCGCGGTATTGGGGTCTGGGGCCCCTCGGCCCCAGCCGCCGGAGGCCTCTTTGACTTAAAGATACTTGACCAAAAACTCCGCCGTCCGCCCATTGGCGATCGTCGCCGCCCGCGCATCCCAGGCATGGCCGCCCATGCGGGCGAAGGCGTGGTCCACGCCCGGATAGACATGGCAGGTCACCTTCGGGTGCCCGGCCAGGCCCTCCGTGATGGCCTTCTGCGCGGCGGGCGGCACGAACTTGTCCAGCTCTGCGATGTGCATCAGCAGCGGGCCCTTGATGCCCGGGGCGTCGTCCAGCATGCCCTCGATGCCGACGCCGTAATAGCTGACATTGCAATCGGCATCGGTGTGCGCTGCGGTCTTGAAGGCCATCCGGCCGCCCAGGCAGAAGCCCATGGTGCCGACCTTGCCGTTGCTCCCCGGCAGGCTGCGCGCCACGGCGATGGTGGCGGCGAGGTCCTCCAGGCCCTTCGCCTGGTCGAAGCCGTTGAACAGCGCAAAGGCGCGGTCCCATTGCGCCTGGCCGGCATCGGGGTCGAGCTGAACGCCCGGCTCCTGGCGCCAGAAGAGGTCGGGCGCGACGGCGATGAAGCCCATATCGGCGACCCAGGCGGAGAGCGCCTGCATGGCGGCGTTCACGCCGAAGATCTCCTGGATCATGACGACGACGCCGGTCGGCGCCTGTGTCTTTGGTGCCACAACGAGGGCATCAAATGAGCCGCTGCCGTCGGTTGCCGCGATCTTGATGGTGGACATGGCGTCATCTCCCTTGGCGTGATCCGCAATGACCGCCATGTAACCGATGATGGATCGCCGCGCCATGCTCGCCTCCGTGACATTGGGCCTCGCGGCGCCCGCCTGCGCGCGCGCGGCGACCGAACCCGGCCTGGCGGCCGCGGGCTGGACCCATGGCGAGTATGACGGCATCCGCCCCGCCAGCTTCCGCAGCCTGCCCGATGGCGTGGCGCTGGAAGGGCAGGGGGCGGGCAGCTTCGTCTGGCGGCGCGTCGAGGGCGCGCCCGCCTGCCTCTCCTGGCGCTGGCGCGTGGACTCCGCCCCCCCGCCGACCGACCTGACGAAGCGCGGCGGCGATGACCGCGCCATCGCGATCGCGGTGGGCTTCCAGGGCTGGCCCAGCCGCTCAACGGTGTGGCAGCGCATGCAGCATGGGGTGGCGCAGGCGCGGGCCGGCAGCCACAGCCTGCCGCGCAGCGTGCTGATCTACGCCTGGGGGGGCACGGGGCAGGAGCCCACGACCTTCTACAGCCCCTGGCTCAGCGGCCTGGGCAAGGTGCGCATCCTGCGCCCGGCCAACGCGCCCACCGGCCGCTGGTTCGAGGAGCGGGTGGATCTGGCGAGCGACTGGCGTGCGGCCTTTGGCGGCGACCCGCCGCCGCTCCAGGAAATTGCCATCGGCACCGATGCCGACGATACACAGGCCAGGATTTCCGCCATGGTGGAGCGAATCCGCTTCGCCCGCTGCGCCTAGGAGAGAGCATGCCGATCGAACGCAAGGAATTTCGCGATGCCATGGCGCGGCTGCCGGCGGCGGTGAACATCGTCACCACCGATGGCCCGGCAGGGCTGGGTGGCTTCACCGCCAGCGCCGTCTGCAGCGTGACCGACAGCCCGCCCACCTTGCTGGTCTGCATGAATCGCAGCGTCTCCTCCTGCGAGGCCTTCCGGCAGAATGGCGTGCTGGCGGTGAACACGCTGTGCGGCACCCAGCAGGATCTCTCGACCGTCTTCGCCGGCTTTACCGGGGTGGATGGGCCGGCGCGCTTCGAATCGGGCGTCTGGCGCAAGCTGCACACCGGCGCGCCGGTGCTGGAGGGTGCGCTGGTCGCCTTCGATGCGCGCATCACCGATGTGGTGGAGAAGGGCACGCACCTCGTCATGTTCGCCGAGATCGAGGCGATCCGCACGGCCGAGGGCATCGAGGCCGCGCTGCTCTATTTCGCCCGCGATTACCACCTGGTCGGCAAGGCGGCCTGAGGGCCCGCCCCAAGGGGCGTCGGGCCGATCTTCATGCTTTGACCCCTTCCCCTTTCCCCCTTCATCGTCAGATGATGCGGAGAACAGGTTGCGAGGGAGACGACCCATGGCGAAATTCGGCTTGAGCCAATCGGTGCGGCGCGTGGAAGACCCCCGGCTGCTGCTGGGGGCGGGGCGCTACACGGCGGATATCGCGCTCGAAGGGCAGGCCCATGGCCATGTCCTGCGCAGCCCGCATGCCCACGCGAAGATCCTCTCGGTGGATGTGGCGGCGGCCAAGGCCATGCCCGGCGTGCTCGCCATCATGACCGGGGCGGACCTCCTGGCCATGGGGGTGGGCGAATTGCCCTGCGCCATCCCGATGAAGAACAGCGACGGCTCGGACCGCGCGAACACGCTGCACATGCCGCTGGCCACCGATGCGGTGCGCCATGTGGGCGATCCGGTCGCCTTCATCGTCGCCGAGACCGCCGAGCAGGCGCGCGACGCGGCCGAGGCGGTGGCGGTGGATTACGAGATCCTGCCCTCGGTCACGGACCTCGCCGTGGCGGGTGAGCCCGGCCAGCCGCAGATCTGGCCGGCCGCGCCCAACAACACGATCTTCGACTGGGAAGTGGGCGACAAGGCGAAGACCGAGGCGCTCTTTGCCCAGGCCGCGCATGTCACGCGGCTCACCGTGGTGAACAACCGGGTCGTCGTCGCCTCGATGGAGGGCCGCGCCTGCGCCGCGCAATATGACCCGGCGAGCGGCCATTTCACGCTTTATGCCGGCACCCAGGGCTCCTGGCTGGTGAAGAACCTGCTCGCCTCCGCCGTGCTGAAGGTGAGCCCGGACCTGGTGCGCGTGGTGACGCCGGATGTGGGCGGCGGCTTCGGCATGAAGCTGTTCCTCTATGCCGAATACGCGCTTTGCGCGCTGGGCGCGCGCGCCGTGGGCCGCCCGGTGAAGTGGGCGGCCGAGCGGACCGAGGCCTTCCTCTCGGACACGCATGGCCGCGACAACATCACCCTGGGCGAGCTGGCGCTGGATGCGGATGGCAAGTTCCTGGCGCTGCGCACGCGCAACGTGGCCAATATGGGCGCCTATCTCTCCACCTTCGCGCCCTTCATCCCGACCGGCGCGGGCACCAAGGTGCTGGCCAGCGTCTATGGCTTCGAGGCGATCCATGCGCGCGTGCTGGGCATGGCGACCAACACGGTTCCGGTGGACGCCTATCGCGGCGCCGGCCGCCCCGAGAGCAACTACCTGGTGGAGCGCCTGATTGACCAGGCCGCGCGCGACCTCAAGCTCGACCGCATCGAACTGCGCCGCCGCAACATGGTGAACCAATCCGCCATGCCCTACGTGACGGCCATGGCGCAGCGCTATGACAGCGGCGATTTCCCGCGCGTGATGGATGCCGCACTGGCCAAGATCGACTGGGCCGGCTTCCCCGCCCGCCGGGCCGAGGCCGCGAAGCGCGGCAAGAAGCGCGGCATCGGCCTCGCCTATTACCTCGAAGCCACGGGTGGCGGCCCCACGGAAAA